>SGBC01000003.1:0-300000 GCA_004195045.1 Candidatus Acididesulfobacter guangdongensis | reverse complement strand
TTTCTCCCGAATATGATAAAAGTATTATCTTGCATTTTACCTTATTGTTATTTATTTTTTCTATATTATTTTTCGCATTATAAAGTATTTTATTGATAATTCCATTTTTGATATTTTCATTTTTTATGTTTTCTATATAAGAAAATGCTTCCCTTGAAGTATTTGAATTAATCACTTTTTTATAAATAGCGCTAACATCGTCCTCGTCCTCATAATAATCATCGGAGCCGCCGCGCCGCATATACCCGCTATTTTTAATTATTTCTCCAATATAATTCAGATTTAGCCGGCTATATTTAGCGTTGGTATTTCTTTCCCCCTGGGATATTTTAACAATCTTCCCGAACTGACCCGTTAAAATAATATTTTTAATTCCGAAGTCAGCCGCCTTTCTCACTGAATATGACACAAAGTCGCCTATTTCTATAAAATACTCTTCCGGCAGATCCGTGAAAATTTTCATAGCGCACTTTTCGCTGAATCTGCCCGGCGTAAACACGCATAAATTAATGTTATTTTCAGATAAAAAATTCAATGATGACTTAATAGTATCAAGCCAGGCTTTTGCGGATATCGGAACAACATAGCCTGTAGTCCCTAAAATACTTAATCCGCCATTTATGCCAAGCCTTGAATTTAAAGTCTTTTTAGAAATTTCCTCACCGTCAGGTATATATAATACCGATAAAAAAAAATTTACGGTTTGCAAAACATCATTTGAATCGTTTAATACCTTATTATTTTCATTTATTTTTTTATTGAATCTGCATACTGCAACTGCAGCAGTTAAACCGTTCAATTCATTTAAAGCATTTTTTTTTATCATGTCTTTCGGAACAGGATTTACAGCAGGATATCCTACTCTGACCGGCAGCCCCTGTTTAGTAGCTATACCAATGCCTTCAGCCGATGAGAAGAAAAAATCTCCGGCATCGGTATTTATAATTTTATCATAAAAAGTTAATTTATTATGATAAAATTCGTTAAAATAATCCTTTAAATCATTTTCAAAAACTTCGGCAATAATTTTATCAGAATTATTTAAATCATTTTCAATATCTTCAGCAATAATTTTATCAGAATCATTATTACGGTCATTATCATATTCATATTCGTCTGCACCTTTATTATTATTTTGAATATTTAAATTTTTATTAACTTTTTTGCAGATAATCATAAAATCGGCGTATATCTTAATGCCGCCGGTTACATCTATATCGTCTCCTGAAAACTTCTGAATAACGGCGGTAGATATTTTTATCCCGTTTTTTAAAAATCTGTGTGATAAATCCATAACATCGATATTAACGGATTCTCCTCCGGGCATATCTACTGAAATAGTTTCAAATTTTTCTTTCGTAAAATAATACCGTATCGACGACCTTATTGCGCCTGCGCTGACCGTTCCTGTAGAAAAACCTTTTTTTAAACCGCCTTTGGAATACAATATATCCATATTAGTTTCGTGCTATTTTTTTAATTTTTTATCGTTACCTAAATACCTAAAATACCTAAATACTTTGGAATACAATATATCAATTAAAAAGACGTTCCAACCGTAAAATTTACCCCTCCCGACGGCCAGTAAGGTTCCCTCGTCAGAATAAAACCGTATGAAAAACTTATCGGTCCTATAGGGGATAAATACATTATGCCCGCTCCGGCAGATTTATACAGTACCAAAGGTTTAATATCCGACGTGGTTAAGAAAACATTTCCTCCGTCCTGGAAGCCGAATAAATCAATATTGTGATATACGGGGATATTTAGCTGAAGATTATAATTTTCCATAACGTCTCCGCCTTCGGCATAGCCATACTGATTTATCACGCCGATAGAATCCTGCGGAAATCCCCTGACGGTTGTTCTGCCTCCAAGAAAGAATCTTTCGTTAATAGGCACCTGCTCCGTCGGCGATAGCGGTCTTATATATCCGAATCTTAAGGAATATTCCAAAACCGTATCATAAACAAACGGTATAAATTGTTCCGTATGAACAAATAATTTGGCAAAATTTATCTGCGAATCTAATATGGCTGACGAATAAGATAATCTTATATCTGTAAGATTACCGGATGTCGGATTAAATACGTTATTTTTCGAATTATAAATAAGCGACGCTTCAAGCGAGCTTATCCTTGTGAAACCGGTATCGCGCGGAGTGACGTCAACGCCAGGATTTAACCCCGACAGATTGTCGTATGACATATTATAAGACAATAAACCCTTTAACTTGTGATTAAATTTTCTTATCAGCGAAAAAGACGTTCCTTCTTTATGCAAGGTATAATTTAGCGTAATGATATCTGAATCTAACGCTTCGGCATTAAATGCCAGTCTTCTATAATTAAAAATAGCGGGATCATAATAATCAAATAAAAGATTAGTGTAAATAGCGCTTTTTGAGAACCGCATAGATAGAGATTTTCCTGAACCGAACAGATTGTCGTCGTTAATCTGAAAAAATCCCCTGTATCTCGTATATGTTCCGTAGCCTGCACCGAAACTTAAACTTATCGGTTTAGAATCTTTTACCTGAATAATTATGTTCTTATATTTTTTAATATTCTCAGGATTTTCTAATTTTATGGCAACCGAATTAAATAATCCGGTTTTATATAAATCGTTTTGGGTTTTAATTATGCTGCTCTGATTATAAACCTGACCTTTTTTAAATAAAATAAGCGATTTTATATATCCTGTTTTTGTTATAGTATTTCCGGTAATAAAAATGTTTTTTATAATAACCTTCCGGCTTTTCTGCGTAGAATAATACAGCCTGCATCCGTTTTTATTTTTTGAATAAACTATCCGCAATCTTGTTTTTGAAAAAATATAGCCTGCATTAGAAAGGTCTGTTTCAATTAAATTTTTTCCGTTATCTGCGTCTAATATTTTAAGCGGTTTATCTACCATTTTTTTAAAATAACTTTTAACCTCATTTTTTATCTTCAACGGAAGACCTTCAATACTGATGCTTTTTATATATGTTCGTATATTTTTTGTTATATCAATATATATTATTACCGATTTTTTATCTTTGCCGAATTTCAGACTGTAATTTGCTTTGGCGCTCAAATAGCCCTGATTATTATAAAAATTTTCTATATTTTCAATATCTCTTTTTAATCTTCTTTCGCAGAAAAACTCAGGTGCAAATAATGAAGATACGTGCGTCCTCATTAAAGAATCTATCCTTGAGATGCCGAAAGGCTTATTGCCTGTAATTATTATATTTTTTACGGCAACTTTATAGCCTTTATTGACGTTATAAAATAGGTTAATTATTCTGCTATGTTTATTTTTTATTTCCTTAAAAGAAACTTTATTAAAAAAATAGCCTTTTGTTTTAAAAAAATTCCTTAAAACTTTTTTAAACGCCAAGAAAGTTCCCTTATCAAAAATGAAAACATTATGAACGGTAAAAACATTGTTTTTAATAAAATCAGAATTATACGGTCTAATTCCTTTAAAATGAAATAATATTTTATAGCCCGGGTGGATTGAAAATAATAATATAGTTTTATATTTATTTATATATTTTATCACTGTTGGTTCTATTATAGGATTCAGATAATTTTTCTTAATATAAATATGCCTTATACGCTTTCTGAAATTTTTTATTAAAGACCTGCTTAGAGGTTTGCCTGAAATTTCTTTAATAGACGAAGAAAGAATTTTCGCAGGATAAAATGTTTTCCAGTGTACGAAGACTTTTGAAATCAGGACGGGTTTATTTAAAGCTATAGTTATATTTATTATATATTTTTTATCTTTTCTAAGCACATAAGAATTTAGTGAAACATGGGCAAAAGGATAACCTGAATTTTTTAATAATTGTTTTATTATTTTTATTGATTCTTTTTTATAAGAATGCAGATACTGTCCGTTAATTTTCAGTTTAATTCTGTTTAATATTAATTTTTTACCGATGTCTGAATTGTTTAGCCCTTTTATAGTTATTGTTTTTATATAAACTTCTGGAAATAAAAGAAGTTTTAAATATATTTTCCTATTTTTATATCTATAAAAAACCATTACGTTCGAAAAGAGTTTAGATTTATAAAGAGCTTTAATTGTTTTTTCAATGTTATACATAGAAAAATATTGCCCTTTTTTTATATGAATATAATATTTTATTGAGTTAAGTTTAATATTTGACGGCAGGCGGTATGATATCGATTCTATTTTTGTTTTTAAGGGCAAAGAATAAATTAAGGCAGAACCTACACTCTCCATGTTTTTATTTTTGGCGGTATTAACGTTCAATCCGTAAGATGCCGGCAGGTTATAGCACAAACTGCCCGATAATATTAGTAATATTACCGTAAGAACAAATAAAAAATTTAAACATAATTCAATTTTCGGTATAATGTTTGTATATTTATTCACGTTTTTATTTATTTATTCATATTTTTATTTATTTTATATTTATGTCTAATATATCCCGCTATATTTTATTGTATTATAAATATAAAGCGTCTTATTTTATTATGATTGTATCAGTCAATACCCTGCAGTATTTTAGTTTATTATAAACATAAAGCGCCTTATTTTATTATGATTTTATCATTCAATACCCTGCAGTATTTTATTTTATTATATATTTTTACTGTATTATAAATATATATTATAAAATAAACAATTAATAAAACCTGAAATGAAATTCGATAGTTCCGCCGACCTCGCTGTAAATATTAGAATTATTCGGCGCAAGTTCGTTATTTTCCCATTCTCCTACTAAAGATATATGATGTGTTATATCATAAGTGAGCGTAACAGATTGCGACGATTGGGAAGAAATAATATTGCTGTAGGAAACCGATAAGTTATGAGCAATTTTTTTCGTTACAAGCACCTGAGGAGCCGCATTATGCGTTATAACGGAATATGACGGCGTTACCGACAAGTTTTTAAAACCGAAATAGCTTGATATAGTTCCCGTAATACTGTGTTCCAGACCGCCGCCTATTGCGGAAGCCGCCTCCGATGCCGCTATGCTTCCCGCCGAATTTGCATAAATAGAATTGCTGGTAACGCCAAGGGCAAGCATTGACACGATAGAAAGTTCCGAAAGAGGCGGCGTTGAGGAAAAATTAACGTTAAAATTTAAAAGCGAACCGTTCGCATTCATTCTGATAATGTACTGGCTTATATGCGTATATGCCGATACGGCGAAAGAAGGTGATATTTTATATGGATTATTAAAGTCTAGATTTGCGTAATACAATTTAAATCTATTGCCTCTAAAATAAATTTCTCCTTTTTTAGCATCTACGACACCGGTTACGACAGGATTATACAGCCGTCCTAAAATATTTAAATCTGCGTTAAAAACGGCGTCTGCTATATTGTTTCTGATAAAAATAGTGTTGTCCGCTTTTATTTTAATATTTAACGAAGGATTAAAAACATTTTTTTTCGCAGCGGGTTTAATAAAATCATATCTTTTGTATTTTATAAGAAAAGAAGAAAAATTAATCTTTCTATCATAAATAGCTTTTTTAATTTTTACGCTTCCCGAGATAAGTCCTTTTTTATTATTGCCGTTATATGTTAAAGTCCCGCCTGCGATTGCGTAAAAATAGTTTGACTGACGGTAAACCGCCGAATTAAATTCAGTTCTTAAATGATAATAAACGGGCTTAAAATCCTTCATACGTATAAAACCGTCTCCTGAAAAAAACCCGTTTAACAGCCTTAACCGTAATTTATTAATCATCAGCAAATTTTTATTAAAAGTAATATGTCCCCTCAAACGCGATACTGTGTACATAGGATTTGCGGAGGTTTCTATTAATCCTTTTTTGATGTTTGCATATCCGTAAATTTCCGGATGTTTTACCGGACCGAAAATAACGGCTGAACTGGAAATAAATCCTGAAGAATTGATTATTTTATTTGAGAAAAAATCTAAAATAGAAAGACTCGTGCTGGCATTAATAATAAGATTGTAATATTTATTCGTAATATTGCCTCTGAGCTGAAAATAATTTAATTTGCCTTTAAGTTTAAAACCGCTGATTGTCAGATTGCGGTTCATGTATGCAAAACGTATATTTTTTACGTTTTTTAAAAACAGAGAACCGTGTTTTATGTATAAATAGTCTAATTTGCTAAAAATATAGGAACTGCCGATAGAGTTTAAATCTCCGCTTCCGTAAATACCTCCGTCTAAAACAATTAATGTTTTTTTATAATTAACGCCGGCATCTTTTATTTTAGACAAAAACCTGAACGGATACCCTTTTTTTAGTATAACTGAAGCATTAGTGTTTATTTTCCCGTTCATAGCGCTAATACTTATTTTTATTTTTTTATTGTTTGCGGATAAAAATCTTGCGCTTACGGTATTTAAATAATAATTATTTAAATATATATCGTTTGCCGACATGCTGCCGCTAATGGCGGGAAATTTAAAAAAACCGCCTATATGGAGATTAAAATTTAGCAGCCCTTTAATGTTAATATTATTGCCGTTGATATTATTGCCGCCGGCGGTATTAATATTGTTTGCCGAATTGTTTTTGTCCTTGTTTTTATTTTTATTTTGATTCTTATTTTTATTGTGATTCCTATCTATGTTCTTAATAAAATTCAGACTTGAAAGTTTTATATTGTCTGCGTAAATATTTGCGTTATAATTATAATTTCTGGTTTTTGACGCCTTAAAGTTAATAGTCCCAGAGCAGTGAATTACCGACGGGGAGGAAATCTGATTGCCGACGGATAATGTTTTAATTTTTAAATTTCTTTTGTTTATTATTAAACTTGAATTTAAATTATATAAATATTGTCTGTAAATATTTATTTTCCTGGAAAATAACGCAATATAAATATTCGGATCAGAAAAAGCTCCGCCTATTGTACCTTTTGCATTAAACATGCCTGCGATATTATCTGCTCCGAAATGTATATGTAAAGCGTGAAAATAGGCTTTAATAAGACTTTTCCCGTTGACCTTAAATATTTTGCCTGAAAAACTGATTGTGCCCGCATTAGCGCTTTTGCTGTTATCGCTTATGCTGCCGCTATTTCCGATATAATTTTCTTTCAGCAGAACTTTTTTAAAATAAACAGCTCCGTGCGGTAAAATATTTATATTGAATTTTCCGCCGTAGTTTTTAAAATATTTATTTATAGACAGCGATTTTACGTTTCCTTTCAGAAAATAGGATATTGACTTAAAATTTCCTTTAATATTAACTTTTACCGCGCCTGAAGAAGCCGGACTGAAATATCTGCCTTTATATTTTTTTAATAAACTTACTTCCGGCATTGATTTATATTTACCGTTTATCAATATCGATAAGCTTCCTAATTTAGATTGATAGGATATAACGCCGGAGGAATCCGCTTTTATATATCTTGAATCTGCTCTGACATTATTAAGCACAACAGAATTATTATTAATTAGAGTATTTCCGGTTACATTAACATTATTCAAGTAATTTACGTAAATAATTTTTCTTATGCCTTTTGACCTGTATTTAAACAACTCGACGGGTTTTTTTACAATAAAACTTTCCAAATTGGCAACATAGAAATTTTTTCCGATCCTTATAAATGTTTTAACCTTTCCATATACGTTTCCAGTAAATTGAGGAATCTTTTCTGCATCATAAAAATCTATAATCTTTCCTATGGACAGTTTACTTAATTTAGAATTAAATTTACCCTGCATATCGGCTAAATTTATCTGCCCTTTTGAATCAAATCTGCCGTTAAACATTGTTAATTTGATTTCGGGAAATTTTACGATACCTCTAAGATGAAAAATGTTCTCTTTTTTAAGGAGTTTGCCGGATACATTGGATAAATCAGATTTATTATATGCATTAGATGTATTAAATTTATTGGATATGCCAGACAGTTTAGATATGTTGGACGTGCTGCGATTATTAGATTTATCGGTTTTGCCGTCTTTAGACTTGCGGTCTTTGCGGTATCCGATGGTTTTAATATGTTTAATATATTTAGTATGTTTAAAAGTTCTTGCCAAATCAAGAGAATAATTTGCAAGTATGACGCCATTTTTAATAGCTGCCCCGGAAAAAATAAAATCAGTCAGACGAATTTTACTTTTTACTTTTAAATTTCTAAGTAAATTTCCGGAAGCGCGGATCGTTAAATTTAATCCGCCGTTAATCGGAAACGGTTTTATATTTTCTGGAAGTTTAGACAAACTTGGAATGCTCAGGTTGGAAGTAATATAAAACCCTTTAATAAAATTAACAGAACGGATAAAAGAACTTTCTTTATTTCCGCTGCTGCTTTTGACGCTTTGTTTTTTGCTCCGCTTTTTATTCTTTTTATCGGAATATGCTACTGGAATAGGATGTTTCTTAAAATAAATTATTCCGTTTGAAACCGTTTTAAAATATTTTGCAGAAAAAGACAGATTTTTTATTTTGACAAAACGGTTAAACATATGAATATATGCTGAAGACGACGAAAAAATCTGATTGTAGAGCGCAGTTTTTAAATGTATATACGGCGCATCATAACTTAAAAATTTTCCGTATCCGTAAACGCCTTTTAAAAAAGCGTTACCGCTTTTTTTAATAAAAAAATCAAGCTTAAATTTTTTTACGGTCAAATTAAGTTTTTTACCGATATCTTTAAATCTTAAACCGCCGCCCCGCACTGCTATATGTTTAACCGATACGGATAAGAGCGAAAAAGACGATTTTTTGGTAAAAGATTTTAAAACTTTTCTAAAACCTCTATAATTAAGTATTTTATTTTTTTTTAAAATTATTTTTACTGCCGGTTCGTCCACATAAATTTTATTAATTATAATCTTTCTGCCGAAGAAATCAAAGCGTCCAAAATATATATTTATCCTTTTTATTGACGTAAAATCTTTCAGTTTTAAATCGGTTATTCTGACCTGAGGGGAAAATAAGGAAATTTTTAATTCTCCTATAGTCGTCTTTTTATGCAGCATTTTTGTCAGATAATTCTGCGCATAATTTTTTGCAATATTGTCAAAATAAGGAGAGGTAAAAAATAGTATAGAGCTTAAAGAAAAAATTACAAGCAACATGAAAAAAAATACTAATAAATATCTTCTTTTTTTAAATAATGAAAACAATTTCATTGCGGCTTAATAATATAAATATAATATATGTCGCTATCAGTTAAATAAATATTGATTAAATATCTCTTAAGCGTCGGCAAAATATAAGTTCGATAAAATAAATACTATACTTGTTCTATTATACTTATTTCAAATTAATATTGCATTAAAATATTCCTTAATCCTGCAATAGAAAGTTATCTACTCGGAAAAGGTGTCAGACACCTTTTACTTTTTACTTATATTTCGCTTAACCGAGCAAAGAAATGCATAAATATTTTCTATTGCAGGATTAAGGATATTGTTTAAACTGTGTATTACAAATAATTCAAATAAAATTTTATAAATAAAATTGTATTTGAAATAACGGCTGTATTTCTGTATATAAAATACTGCATTAAGATACTTATTAAGATACTTGACTAATAAATCGCAAAACCGTTGAAAAAATTAAAAAGCCGCATATAACAAAATGTATTGCAAAATTAACAAAAAAATATTATTATAGTTAAAAATTTATATAATTAATTTTAGCGGGGGGTTATGCGTCAATGGCGGCAAGTGCGGATAAAACAGTCGTAAACGCTGACAAAACTTTCAACGCGTCAGGTTTATTCTGTCCTGAACCCATTCTTAAAATGAGAAAAGAATTTGAGAGTTTGAACAGCGGAGAAATTTTAGAATTTATAATAACAGACCCGGGTTCTGTAAGCGATGTGCCGGCGTGGTGCAAAAGGACTGGCAACGAATTAGTTGAATCCGCCGAAGATAGCGGCGTATATAAATTTTATATACGAAAAAAATAAACATGCGATGTAAATGTAAAAATACAAAAATATAATAAACTGAGAATTAATAAATAATTAAAATAATAAATTTCAATATATGAAGGCTAAATTAGGCGAATTATTAATAAAAAAAGGTATTACCGACGAACTTACAATAAATAACGCTTTAAGCACACAAAAAAAATTAAACGATTTAGAAAATAAATATCTTAAATTAGGCGATATTTTAGTGAGAAGCGAAATAATCACGCAATCTCAATTAGACGATATATTAAACGAACAGCAAGAAAAACAGGATTCATTAGTTGGTTCGTCTTCTAAATTGCAATTTGAAAAAAATGACGGATTCATTGATTTTCTGTCTTCCGAATTTCAGGAATTAGATTCCGATAAAAATATTCAGAAAACTATAGACCAAGATTTGATACGGCTTATTCCCGTCTCTATAGCCCTTAATTACGACATTGTTCCGTATAAAAAGGAAAATAATAAACTATATGTTTTTGCTGCAAATCTTTTAGATGCGGCAGCCGAGGATGATTTAAAATTTTATGTCGGATGTCCAATAGAACAGAAAATTATCTCTAAATCCGAAATTAATCAGCTGATAGGCAAATATTATAATGCGGGAACTATTTTAAACGACGGCGGCGGCAATAAAAATGAAAATCAACCCGAAGCTAAAACAGAATTAATAGATATTACAATTCCCGACAATAATAAAATAATACAGTTTGTAAACAGAACTATATCGGACGCTATAAAAATAAACGCTTCCGATATCCATATAGAATGCTATGAAAAAGAATTGCTGATAAGATACAGACTAGACGGCAAACTTATAGAAGCGTCATCAACTTCGTCTGACCTTAAAAACGCTATAATATCGAGAATAAAAATAATGGCAAATCTTGATATATCCGAACAGAGGCTGCCTCAGGACGGTCATATAAAAGTAAATTATAAGGGCAATTATATTGATTTAAGAGTATCTACCCTGCCGTCGCTTTACGGCGAAAAAACTGTACTGAGGATATTAGATAAAGGCGCCATTGAACTTAATATCTCAAAATTAGGATTTTCGGAAGATAATATAAAAATACTTAAAAATGCAATACATAAACCTTACGGCATAACATTGGTTACCGGACCTACAGGTTCCGGCAAGACTACCACTCTGTACAGCGCTCTGAACGACCTTGACAGAAAATCTTTAAATATAACGACGGTGGAAGACCCTATAGAATACAATATGGACAGGATAACGCAGGTTAACGTAAGAGAGAAAATAAATTTCACTTTTGCGGAGGTTCTTCGCGCATTATTAAGGCAGGACCCCGATATTATTATGGTTGGCGAAATAAGAGATAAAGAAACGGCGGAAATTTCTATAAAAGCGGCGTTGACCGGTCACATGGTGCTTTCCACAATCCATACGAACAACGCAATATTAACTATTTCAAGGCTGATAAACATGGGTATAGACCCTTATCTTATAGCTTCAAGTCTAAATCTTGTGATAGCCCAAAGATTAGTAAGGAAACTATGTCCGGTATGCAAGGAAATCGATTCCACTTATCCTGTTAGAAATAAAAATATTAAAGTATATAAGAAAAAAGGATGTCCCGAATGTATGCATACCGGATTTAAAGGCAGAGCCGCAATTTACGAAATGCTTGAGATTAATGAAAATATAAGCAAACTGATATATCAGAACGCGGACGAATCTAGAATAACGGAATACGCCCGCGAAAACGGCATGCGTTTTTTAAGAGATTCTGCTATTGAAAAATTAGAAGCCGGCATTACTTCATACGATGAAATATCGGAATATTTGTCGGAAGAAGAAAAAACGTCATAAATAAATATAAAAAATAAGATTTATTTTTCTACAATTTATATTTCTTCATGAGTCGAAATATTGTCTTTGCGGTATATTGCGGTTTTTTTATATCTTTCCTGTTTTTCGCTCTTATCTTCTGAGGCTTTTTTATAACCGTCTAAATAGCCCTTATTATATCCTTCCTGATAATTATTTTCAATCTTAAATAATCTAGTGATTAAAGTTTTAAAAAACATAATATCTGTTCCTCGTATTTTTCCGCTGCCGCACTTTTAGTTATGTATCCTTATTTTACAATATGTTTATGTTATTGAAGTATAATAATTTTTACTTATTAAATTATAAATCGTCACAATTGTCATTATTAAGCAAAGAATGAAATATTTTTTGCTTATCGCTGAAAATTACATCTACCGCAGGTTTTAATTCATCATATTCTAATCCGGTTCCTATGTCTCTCGCGTTTTGAAATAATTTAGAATCTGATAATATTTTCAAATAACCGCGGATTTTTTGGCTGCTGCTAATTTCAAATTTTATCAAAAGCGATTTAAAATTATTATCTATCATAATTATAGCGCCTAACTTTTGGTCATTAAAATTTTTAATAAGCGTTATGTCTGAATTTTTACCCGCAAAAGTATGCGACAGATAAATAAGGTTATCATCGTTGTTTAATCTGATAACCTGCAATAGAACAGGAAATTTTTTCTTATTTAAAACAATATTGCGTCCGCATACAAAATACTCTGCGTTAGGATTTATTAGAGAATCTATTACACAAGATTCTTCTTTTATTACTATAAACAATAAATCAGGGTCTTTAAAAATTTCGGAAACCGACGACTTGCTGTAAAGAAAATTTTTTACGATAATAAAATTTTTTATTTTTAACAATTTCAAATGTTCTACGATGTCTAATAATATCATATAGATTTTAAAATATTACATGCAAATATAATTTAGCTAATTTTTATTAACTGCTACGCTTATAGTTTATCTGTATTGAAACATCGCCGTTATCGCAGCCGCCAAATCGTTTGCGCAATGACGAAATTTAATCTTTTTCTATATGCTATTTATTTATTCAGAAGAGATCCTGCAGATATTTCGTTTTCTATGTGTTCGTCTATTATTTCCATTATTACCTTTTCTATATTTTCGGATATTCTTTTAATTATTAACGTTGTTTTTACGTCATATCCTTCCGTATTTTGTATCTTTTGAAATCTTGACGCTATGCTCTGTTTTATTTGCAGCAATAAATCAACGCTTACAAAACTCCTAAAATGAGTTTCTGCTGAAATTAAACTTGACATAACATCTTCTTCGCTGATATGCTCCGAGCTTTCGTCCTTTTTTAAAAAACCGGCTATATCGTGGGCGGCAAACTGTATTGACGCTGCGGTATTACATAACTGCTTCAGCTTATCTTTTAATTCTTCTTTCGAATATTTAATTTTATTATCTATAGTTATCATAGTAAATTATTTATTATATAAAAGGTTATTTTAATATAAATTATATATTATTGTTAATTAATTTTATAATATTCCACCAACGAATACAAATATTTTTTTAAAATTTTACAATCTGATTTTATAAATTATTATGTCTTGAGCATCAACTTAAAAGATATAAAGCTATAAAGGAAAGGAAAGGAAAAAGTGAAAGCAAGACAACTAGAAATAATGACAGAAATAAGAATAAAATAACAATAATAATAATTAAGCATACTCTGCTCAGTATGCAATTGCAAATGCGCAATTACATAAGCAAATATCATCAGTATTGCAATTTAATTTCTATTGTCGCCATTACTGCAGCTATAAATATAACTTATAAGCAGTATTACAATATAACATTATTATATTATAGCTGCGTGCTGAACGATTCGATTTTTATCATTAAAACTGCCCTTATCCATGAATATTTTGATTTAACCCTGTCGAAAATTTCTCCGGAATATACGAATTCGCCTTTTCCGAAAATGCTTATGCCCTGACCTGCGCCGTGAGCGCTTTGAACCTGCTTAGAACCTATTAAAACTTCTATATTATTTTTAAGTTTTAAATTTTCCTCTGTTTTGCTTAATCCGCCGGAAGGTATTAAAATTATTTCATCGTCGATTAGACCGATATTTTTTACATACTCACCCCATGTCGCCGACAGATGCACGCCGTCTGCGCCGCATGTCCCAATTACCAGCATTTCAGTTTTATCCAACACCTCTTTTACAATATTATTAATTTTAGCCATGATTTCTCTCCGTTATTTTTTATAGAAATTATTTTATTATACGCATATTATTATTATATCATATTATGTCATACAATATTACGGGAACAATTTTTCTATAAAATTAAATTAATAATAGCTGAATAATATTTTTATCGTCATCCGTACTTAATTTAAACCTTAAAAACCGCAACTAATTTCGACAGGTTCACGGCAAGATTTGCAAGCTCTTCACTTGAAGCCGAAACCTGTTTTGAACTGCTTGTAGCATTATCCTGAGCTACAAGAATAGCTTCGGAAGATTTAGAAATTTCTTCGGAAACCATAGACTGCTCTTCCGATGCCGTAGCTATGCCGGTTATCATCTCTTTCAGTTTGTTGGTTAAAATATTTATGCTTTGAATAGATTCAGAAGCCTTAGAAACCTTAAGGCTGCCGTTATTGACGTCTATTTTCCCTTTTTCCATAGATTTAACGGCTTTATGCGTTTGATTTTGAATATTTACCACTATTGATTCTATTTCTTTTGTAGCCTTTGTTGTTCTTTCGGCTAACTTTCTTACTTCGTCCGCCACTACCGCAAAACCTCTCCCCTGCTCTCCGGCTCTTGCCGCTTCTATTGCAGCGTTCAATGCAAGAAAATTAGTCTGGTCGACTATGTCGTTAATGACGGAAATTCTATACTTACACTATTATATAGTCGCACCAGTTATATGAACTGCTCTCGCCTGAGAACCGGAGTATTCTTTCTTTTTTTTGATAAAACCAACTTTATCAGTTATATAAATAAATTAAAATAATTAAAAAAATTAAAGTAACTAAAATGACTAAAATGACTAAAATAACTAAAATAACTAAAATAAGATACAATATAGCTTATTATAATAATATATGCAATAAAATATTTAGGACAATCATCAAACTTTGACGCATAGTTCATTAATAATTAATAATATAATATATTACCATAAAATTATGTGCACAATTAGCGGCAAAATTAGGGACGGTCACTATTTTTGCTGTAAATTTCCGTTTATTTTCTGTCCTTATTATTTTATTTCTATAAAATGTTTTTCTATTTATGATATAATATTTTACTATAAAATCTTGTATCGCAAGCTTGCCTATCTGAAATTATTTTTTTAAATGAATTCTTATAAAATTTCATCAGACACATTAAATTTCTTTAATTTAATGAATAAATACGGCGAAAAAAGAGTCGGCTTCGTATTTATTATTGATTTTGAATTAGAATATCCTTTGATATTTGAGCTGCCGAACACAAACGCCGCGGACGCAAACCCTTCGGATTGTCTGCAAAAGCAATGTAATCATGATAACGATGAAAAACATAATAATCTTGATAAATACCGCGCTAATAGATATACCGGCAATAATAACAACAGGTATGATTATTATGAAAAATACAATAACAATAAAAAAGAATATGATAAAGATGACAAATTTAAAAAATCTAAATATGATGATATTCTGCTTAAATACAATATAGACGGGTTTAAAAATTATAATTATAACCCATTTATGCATAAAGTCTGGAAAAATAAATATATGAAAAAATTTCCTATAAATTTTGAAACGTATAATGACTGTTTTAAATTGGTGGCGGATAATCAGAAAAACGGCAATTCATATCTACTAAATCTGACTTTTAAAACGCCTATAGAAATTTATAATTTTTCTTTAGAAGAAATTTTTTATCTGAGCTGCGCAAAATATAAGCTTTATTTTAAAAAAGACGATTATGAGTTCGTAGTTTTTTCACCGGAATCATTTATTAACATAGATGAGAATAACAGAATTTTTACATATCCGGTCAAAGGCACAATTAATGCCGGATTAAAAAATGCCGAAAAGATTTTAATAGATGACGATAAAGAATTAGCAGAACATATTACCGTTGTGGATTTATTAAGAAACGACCTGAATATAATCAGTTCGGACGTAAAGGTAAACAAATTCCGTTATACCGAAAAAATTAACACAAACTCGGGTTCATTATTCCAGACGGTTTCTGAAATTGAGGGCAAATTAAAAATTAATTATACCAATAAATTCGGAGATATCTTTCTAAGCTTATTGCCTGCAGGTTCAGTGTCCGGAGCGCCTAAAGACCAGACTTTAGAAATTATTAAACAGGCAGAATTAGAAACGAGAGGATATTATACCGGAGTTTTCGGCTATTACGACGGAATAAAAAATTGCCTTAAAAGTTCCGTTATGATAAGATTTATTGAAAATATAAACAACAAATTATACTATAGAAGCGGCGGAGGCATAACTGTTTACAGCACCGCTATAAAAGAATATAACGAGATGATACGGAAGATATATGTGCCGATTTATAGAAACAGTTAAATTAGAAAACGGAAACTACAAGCTAATAGACTACCATAACAAAAGACTGAACGACACTATTATTCATTTTTTTAAAAAAAACCTGCTGAAAAGCGAATTTATAGATATCGGAAAATTTCTTCCGTCCCCCGCAGCAGAGTTTAAGAAAGGAATATTTAAATGCAGGATAGTTTATTCAGATAAAATAGAAAGTATTGAAATTTTACCGTATATAAAAAAAAATATTAAAAGATTAAAGCTTGTAGAATCGGATATAGATTACAGCCTAAAATTTGAAAATAGAGATTCTATTAATAATTTATTTAACGAGTCTAAAATTTTCAAAAATAAAAATCAGTCAAATTTACCTGCAAATTTAATCAATAATAACAAAGATAATAAAAATTCGCGCAGCAGCGATAGTCTTCGTCGCGGCTATAACTCACACGACGACAATAATCCTTGCGGCGACGATTTTGATATTCTTATAGTTAAAAAAGGATTGATAACAGATACGTCTTATTCTAATATTATTTTGTATGACGGCAAAGAATGGGTGACTCCTGAAAGTTATCTGCTGAACGGAGTCAAAAGACGGTATCTTTTAAATGAATGTATAATTAAAGAAATTAAAGTTCGTACGGCTGATTTGAAAAATTTTAAAAAAATTTCTTTAATTAATGCGATGCTTGAACCGCATGACATAGAAATAGATATAGACAATATTGTCTGACACCTCTTAATCGCTATTAATTGATGCATATATTAATTGGAAGCGGACACTATTTTTTACTATTAATTAAGGATTAACTACATTTTAAATAAATATTGTCTATTCCCAATTATCCCTATTATCCCCAACTATCCAATATAATAAAGTTTCCATTCTAACCAATTTTGTTATTATCTGTTAATATATAAATATAAAACGAATAAAAAACATTGCCGCAAGATGATAATTAATTATTAATTGGCGATGTGGTATAATGTAAATAAGTATTGGAAATAATATGCGATAATAACAATCACAAGTCGTATGCAGCATTTTTTATACAATATATTAAAATATTAACGGCTAACATATTAATGGAAAAACGAATTAATAAACAACGAATTTTAATTTAATATAATTTTTTTATATGGAGAAAATAAAATGAGAAAAAATCTTATCTTATTGCTTTTCTTATTTATGATTGGCTTTATAACACTAAGTTTATCGGGATGTGCCGTCCGCGGCGGTTTTTATGGACCTCCGGTGCCTCAATCTTACGGACCTCCGCCCCCGCCGCCTCCTCAAGGACCTCCTCCTCCGCCACAGGGACCGCAGCCTCAATCTTACGGACCTCCTCCTCCGCCACAAGGACCGCCGCAGCCTCCTCAGGGACCGCAGTCTTACGGACCGTCGTTTCAAGGTCAAGTATATCCTTGAGTCGTATCGCTATATTTACGGATGCGTAATTATTATTTTATAGACATTGCAATGTATATAAATCGCAGCTATGTACATTGCAATCGTCATATATTAAAGACAGCGATTTAAAACCGCTTTATCTGCTCTTTATGTCTATTATTCAGTGATTTTTGCTAATCCTGCTCGCTCGATTCATCTAACTGCCGCAACTATAACTTTTCTGGTTCTGGGACCGTCAAATTCACATAAAAAAATACCTTCCCATCTGCCGAGAAGAAGTTTTCCGTTTAAAATCGGAACAATTCTAGAGTTGCCGATTATTGAAGATTTTACGTGAGCGTCTGAATTTCCTTCAGCGTGATTAAATTTGATGCCGGCGGGTATAATACTTTTTAAAAAGTTTTGTATATCTAAGACAACATCGGGATCGGCGTTTTCGTTTATTATTATTCCCGCGGTTGTGTGCGGAGTATATATCAGGCACAGTCCGCTTGTTGAAAAAGCTTCTTTATTGCCGGAGTCCGGTTTGTTAAAGCAGGAATTCATTGAATTTCTGACTTCATCCGTAATGTCGATAAAATTAGTCTTTTTTAACGTGTTAATTTCAAAATCGGATATCATTTTTTTAATAATTTTTTATAATTTTATAATTATTTGACAGGTTAATAATTAAATAATTTATAATTTAATTATTATTTTAAAAAATACAGTATGGGAAATTTATTGCCGTAGAAAACTAAAACCCTTTTATTTATATCCATCTTATATATAATAAAAATACATTTATTTTTATTGCTGATATTGAGAAAATATTTATCGTTCTTATTTTTATCTATAGCTTTAAGCGTCAAAACGATTTGATTATCTTTTGATATAAATTCTAATATTTTATTTTCAAAATCAATCGAAGTTACTTCAAGTTTTTTAAATAAAAACAAGTGCTCCGCAATATTAATTGCAATTAAGAGACTGAGAAAAGATAGCGATATATATAAATAGATAAACATAAGATTATTGTAATTATTTTGTTGTATTCTTTTATTGTTTTATCATTATACCATATTTATTTAATTTTTGAACTCCGCTAGATTTTAGTTTCTTTGAAATATAAAAATTCGAAATAATCATTAGAACAAAGGTATCCGATTTATTTATTAATTTATTTATTGCAACCTCGTCAAATGCTGTCAATGTAAATAGTAAGAATAAATAAATCTGACACTTTTTTACTTGACACCTTTTTACTCGGAATGAAAGCCCGCCAAGCTGATAAACAACTGCTCTGCGGCTTTATTTTTACACCTTTATTTTTGACACCTTTAATTTAATTTAAAAAAGATTATCAATACAATCCTTCTTCTTTAAGGACGGCAATAACGTTTTCTACTGTATAGTTTACGTTAAAAGCAATCTGTTCCGGAGTAGCTTTAAAGTTCCTGCGTAAGTTTATTATAAATTCCCTCTTGGCAGCTGATGCTCCTTCCGCTTTTCCTTCCGCTTTTCCTTTTTCAATTCCTTTTTCAATTCCTTTTTCAATTCCTTTTTCAATTCCTTCCTTATAGAAAGGATCATCTTCCAGTTTTATGGTAATAGGCATTTTATCCTCCAGTTCTTTAGCAGTCTGTATTAAATTAGGTCTTAGATGTAATAAGTTTATAAGCTTAAGTTTATAATCTTCAAGTTCCAACGGTTTAAGAGACGAAAGACGTGAAGTTACTTCCAATATTAAAGTTCTTTCATCTTTGGCGGAACAAAGCACGGAAAGAACAACATCGTTTAAATCGTCTGAACTTAAAAGTTCGTTGCAGTCTATGCTTTTTATGTCTTTAATAGAGTAGTTAAAACTAAGATGTTCTCTAATAATGGAGTTTTCCATGCTTAATGGTTTAGAACCTATATAAAGAACCGTCTGTTTTGGTTCTTTAGAGTAGATTGAATATATATAGGTATAATACTTAAGCATCCTTAAGGGCATCAAAGAATCGTTTTCCGTTTGAAGTTCAAGATGAAATATGCTGTCATCTTCAAGCCTTAAAAGAAGATCCGCCCTTAGCTCCTCTACCTTAGGAAAACTGACGTCTAAAGACTCAATCGCTTTCTTGCCGGTAAGTATCTCTACAAACTTTTTAGGATAACCTTTTAGTATATCCTTTAGAGTTCTGTCATACTTGAAGTTAAAATCCGGCATAGTGCTGTTAGATTATATTTTTTTATTTGTTTTATAGTTTCAGCATTTTAATATCTTTTCTTTATTATATCATAACATGTTGAAATTTGTAAAAAAATTATCTTTTAAAATTTAACCAAATTTTTATCCTTCGGTTAAGTTAATTATATAGTGTCATATTTTATTCCAGTCAATTGGGGGGGGCTGATACATTGGTAAGTCAAGTATTTTTTTGCATAAAATTTTCGCCCTGGAATTGCAATATTTTTTTACATTACAAGTTAAGAATACTTTATTTTATTTTTTTATTTATTATTTAATTAGATTATTTATACGATAATATTGCATTTAAATAATATTTTATATAAAATATTCTTATGCTGAATAATAAAAAAATAATAGTAGTTATGCCTGCTTATAATGCTGAAAAAACGCTTGAAAAAACCTATAGCGAACTGCCGAAAGACGGTATAATAGATGATATAATAGTAGTTGACGACGCAAGCACGGATAAAACAGCAAACGTAGCAAAACAACTTGGATTAAAAGTAATAGTTCACGATAAAAATAAAGGGTACGGCGGAAATCAGAAAACATGTTATAAAGAAGCTCTTAAACTGAATGCCGACATTATAGTTATGCTTCATCCCGATTATCAGTATTCCCCTAAACTCGTTACCGCTATGGCAGCTATGATAGCCTCGGATGATTACGATATGGTTCTCGCCTCAAGAATAGTCGGCAAAAGCAACGCTCTTACCGCAGGAATGCCTATATACAAATATATATCCAACAGATTTCTTACATATTTTGAAAATTTTGTATTTAATCTTAAAATGTCCGAATACCATTCCGGCTACCGCGCATTTTCTTCAAAATTGCTGCTCAAAGTTCCTTTTGAAACCAACTCTGACGATTTTATATTTGACAATCAGATTATAGCGCAGTCTCATCTTTTCGGCTTCAGAATAGGAGAAATATCATGTCCTACAAGATATGAGCGAGATTCTTCTTCCATAGGCTTCAGCCGCAGCGTAAAGTATGGTCTGGGCGTTATTAAAACGGCTTCGCAATTTATATTATGCAAATACAATATATATAAATGCGACTATTTAAATAAAAACAATAAAAAAAATAATATGCTGTAAATATAATTATAATGCAGTATAAATTCGGTCGATAATATTATATTATTATATATTAATATATTACGCATTATATATTATATATTCCGTATTTTATATTTCACGCTGCGCATTACAACATTACACATTGCAAATCGCGATTATATCGTTCAGTCTATGTTTATTCCTTTATTGTAAATTAATATAACATACGGCGGCATAGTATTTTTGCCCGCGGGTCTTCCGTAAGCTCTTCCTATAGTGCCTTGAAAATCTTCGATATAAATTTTGCCGGGTTTTCCAAACTCTTTAATAATAAGCCGTTTATTAATACTGCCGTATATAAAATGCTCCGAATATATCACAAAAAAACCTTTCTTTTTATACCATCCTGTTTTAGAGAGCCATTTATACTGGACTAATTTATCGGAATAGCTGCTATTAAACAGCGTCTGCCTCACTTTAACCTTTCCGTCAGTCATCAGGGTTATAATGCCGGCATCGCAGTAAGAACCGTAACCGTAATTCAGATGATGTTTCAAAAGCCATTTTCCAAGCGGTCGGAATGGGCTCTTCGGTATAGGATACATAGCTTGATTGATAAACGCAGCCATATAGACGACAATTATAAACGCCGCAACAATCTTAAACTTGGTTTTTTCAATATATTTAAATATATAACCCGGCACAATCCTAAAAGATAGAATCAAAGCGTAAACCGCCACGGGAGTGAGATATCTGGCAGAAGCCCTGCTTATGGCAATATCGCTTAGCAGAAAAGCAGCGCTTAAAAATATTACGGCTGCGGAAAGAGTAAAATCTATAAAATCTTTATCTGCTGCATCAAATTTTAAACTGCCTGCTTTGTCTTCACTTTTAAATCCGCTGTTTTCCGATTCTGACTTCGGCTTTAGCTTCGATTCCGGCTTCAACCCAGATTCCGACCACGACCCCGACTCCAATTTAGATCCTGTTCCTGACCCTGATTCCTGTTCAGGCTTTAATTCAGATTCTATATTTTTGGCTTCCGGTCTGACGATAGTTCCTGTTTTTTTAATTAAAATTAAGTTAATTGCATTAGAATAATTTTCTTTAATTTTGGCTATAAGAGCATAAATTACTAATCCAAAGACGGCTGCAAGAATTATAAACTTTGAAAGCGTCAGGAAGGCAGATTCGCTGAAAAGCATTTTGCCGAAGAAATTAATGTCAAAAAGCCTCAGCAAACCGTCAAAGTAAAAATAAATATTTTCAGATATTTTTCTTAAATGAATAAAAGCTACCGGAAGAGCTCGCGAAACCTTGAATCCTCCCATATTTGCGATAAGATGAACCGCTGCTTCTTTTATCAGTACCGCCGATATTATCGCTGCCATTGCATAAAAATAACGATTTTTTATATAAGAAAACGTCTGCTGCGCTGCGGCGGCAGTATTTTTGTAATAATATAAAAACAGAACCGCAAAAAGCGGCGCTGCGCATATAATCAGCGAAAGATTATCGTTTAAAGCATCGATTGCCAAAACAGCGGCGCCTGTCGCAAGAAATATAAATCCGCCTGATTTAACCTTCAGGAAGCGGTTAAAGAGCAGAATGGCTATCAGAGATATAACTATCGTTGAACCGTGAAGTTCCTGAAGCATAAAAAAAGCAAATGCTTTAACTGGTAAACCGAGAAACAGAAAAATCATCAGAATACCTGCCGCCGATATTTTCCGGTAATTTTTATCTTTATGCATATTTACTATTTTTAGTTTATTTACTCTGTTTATTGCATTTGTTTTATTTGTATGCGCATTGTCATTATGTATATCCGTATTATGTGTTTTTGTATTATTTATATTTGTATTGTTTATTTCTGAATTATTATATTTTTCGCCTGTTTTAATTCTATTATTATATGAAACATACGGCTCTCTTACATATAAATAGGCTACGGCTATCAAGGCAAGATATATAAAAAATGGAACTATATGTATTAAAAGGGGTCTAAAACCTAAAAGTTTTATGAATAGCGCGTTAAGATACAAATCAACCGGATAATATGTTACGAGAGAAGAAAGATAATATCCTTTAAGCAGAAAATTGCCATGCAGTATGGCATTTCCCGCTATAACCGGAAAAGCGTTGTCGCTGTCGCCCCTCCATAAATTTGATATATGAAAAAGACCTGTAAGCCACAGTCCGATAAAACCTGCCAAGAATATCAGGATAAAAATTTTATATAAAATATTTAAGGTTCTTTTCATTATTTGCAAATGCGTTCAAATTCAAATGTACTATATTGTATTGTGCCATTGCACTATTGTGCAATTATACTATTGTATAGCGTATATAACTATATAAAGGCTATAACGTATATAACTATATAAAGGCTGTATCAAAGTGCCGTATTATTCCCGAGTTATGCATAATTATGCTTATATCTTTATATGGATATTTTCTTCAAATCCGCAAATTTTCAAGTCTGCAAGGCTGCTGGCGTGCGTGCTGTTTTATTATTTTAAGATAAGTATCATAATATTTTTTCCGTTATACAGCACTCCGACTTTGCCTTTTTCCGCCTTTATAAATTTATTTATGTAATACAAAGATTTTTGTTTAATTTCCAAAGGCGTTAGATTTCTTTTTACCGCGCTGCCGTAAACTATCCGCTTAACAATGTTTTTACCGTCCGTACCGTTCAGGGAATTATGAATATCCCTATTATTTTGATGTTTTTTACCGTCTGTATAATTTGGGTTTGCAGCGTCGTTATAGACCCCCGCATAGCCGTCAAGCCTGTTTTTGAGTATTAAAAGATATTTCACCTTAAGTATTTTTAAATATTTAAAATTTCTTATCAAATAATTGGGCATACCGAGTCTGTAAATATCTACCTGATTATAATTTGTTTTGTAATTTTCTCCATAAGCGTCATAAAACCTGTAAGGCAGATATTTTTTATATAGATTATGAAAACCGTATCTTATGACGTATCCGGCATACATAGGCTTCTGATAAATTGTCTGCTGATACATCTTAAACCCGCCTTGAATAAAAGGAATAACAAGAACCGGACCGTAAGGCGCTTTCTTTAATTTATAAATTCCTTTCGTTATTTTAAAGTCGCGCATTTCAAAACCGAAAGAGCTGTATCCGGCTATTGTAAATATAAATACAGCAGCTATAAAGGAAATATAAGAGATTTTATCGTAAAGATTTTTTGAGTTTTTGCCTGTATTATTGATATTTTTTTCAATTCCCGTTTTTTTAGACGTTTCTGTTTTTATCGGCATTCCCGTTTCTTTCGACTTTTCAGTTTTTTTAGATTTTCTATCTTGTATTTTATTGATTATATAACGGCTCAAATTATATTTATATAACATTTCAGGATTTGATTTTACGCTTTCTAAAAAATATTTTAAACCGAAACCGGCGCATATGCCGAAAAAAAGCATCCCGATTATCATATACCTGCCTGACTCCTGCACGTCTTTTATTACTGGCAGAATATCGAGGATATAGACAAAAGGGTCAAATACTCTTATGTTGTCTGCTATATGGATTAAAGGAGACAACGCCATTAGCAGAAAAAATATAAAAGCCGTTAAATAAAATTTAAAATTATCTAATTCGTCTTTATCAATTTCTTTTTCGGCATTTTTATAAATATTATTTTCAGTTTCCGGCTGATTTTTTATGCCGTTATTTTTTATCTTATTATTATCTATATTATTTTCTATATTTCCGATATTTTTAACGCCTGAAGAGTTAAGAGGTTCAATAGATTTATTTTCAATAGATTTATTTATGTTATATATTTTCAAACCGCTTTTCTTTTTAAGTTTAAAATAATAATATATGCCCGCCGTAAAAAACAGAATTGGAACGTAGCCTAAAAAGTTATTAGAATTCATTCCTCTGTCGATAATGGGATAAAATTTATTAAAATAAATAGCTTTTGTTAACGGCAGAAGCGCATGGTTAAAGAACGGCGGTATAAATAAATTGATAAAAGTCGAACTGTAGGCTTTAGTCCAGAACAAAGTCGGATTAAGCTCCAATATTCCGGGTTTTAAATAAACGTAATATACGGCTGGAAACAAAAAAGGCGATGAAACTAAAACAAATAAACCGGTCATTAATAGCAGGCTTTTTATATATTTCCTATTAAATATTCTATTGCCGCGAATATTGTTTAAAAACCGCTGTTTTATATCCGCGCAAGTTAAACCGGCAAGAAATGTTTCGCGTATTTTACCGGATGCCCCGCTCTGCGCTTTTTCTACATAATGCGGCTTTTCTTTCCCTGTTTTGTAATTTTCTTCGATAAATCTATAAACTATGAAAAATAAAGAATAGACTAAAAGCATAGCGGTAAATTCGTAAAATCCCGCATAAGTGGCAAGAAACAGACCTGCTGCCGCGCCGACTGCGTTTTTTGTTTTCGGTTCTTTATAAAGCCTGTTGAAAAATAATATATATAAAGGAATGCCGTAACAAGACCAGATATTTATATCGCCCCATCTCATCTGTTCTATTAATACAGGAGAAAAAGCAAATATAAGTCCCGCAAAAAATGAAGCGGTTTTATTTTTTAAAACATCTTTTGCAAGAAGATATGCAAAATATCCGTTTAAAAGACTTGATAATAAAAATATTATATTAAACGCAAGCAGCAGATTATGAGAAAAATAATAGATAACGGAAGCTATGAAAGAATTAACCGGCATATCGGTCGTAACGTATAAAGGAACGCCGAAGGGATAATAAACTAAATGCGTAAAATAAGGAAACCTGTGAAGAACAAAGACGTAATGATAAAACTCCCAGAAAAACCAAGTCATTAAATACTGGTCTCCGCCGTTTCCGGGAATTGCAGAAGAAAAGCGAAGTATTAAAGGATAGGTCATAAAAACAAAGACGAGAAAATACAGGAATAAGATTAATAATGCAAATCCGGCTGTTTTTAATTTCTTTGTTTTCATAATCAGGCTATTTTGAATAGATTAAGTAAGGAGCAGATAATAAAATAAATCAGATACCTTAACTATAAAATAAATATTCCCCTTTATCAAGCATCTGATAAAGGGGAATAAAGCTGCACGCTACGCTCAAACGTTTTAAAACATCATTCCGTATTTCTATTAGAATGAATGACCCAGCGTTAGAGTAGGCGTCGTCGCATAATCGTTAATAGCGTAAATTTGAGGATTTGAACCTGCAAAATCCGTTCCGGCTAAGGCGGTTAAACCTCCGCCGCAAGATCCGTCGGTTGCCGTACTCGGAGACATTGAGGTAACACTAGTACCTGTCGGAGCTGTCGTGTTGGCAGCCGGGGAAGTTGAAACTTGATACCAGAAATACAAACTGCCTTTAGGAATGAAACCCATTGTGGCAAATCCGCCAGCACTCGGACCACCAGTTCCTGTATAAGGTGTTGCCGCAATTGCTACTCCATTAGTGATAGTATATGTGCTTGTAGGTACTAAAAGATTAGCTGTACAACTAAACGGTCCGTTTGAAGCGTCAACAGTTTGCCCAGTTGGGTAGAATGTGTGGACGGCTGTTGGAGTCGTCAAAGAAGAGGATATATCCGGCATTCCCGTCGATTCAGCATTTCCTGCCGAAATATAAACCGAATTTGTTGCGGCAAACGCCGTTTCCGACGTGAATATCGCGCCCAGATTAGTGTGAGCTTCCGAATCCTTTGCTCTGTTAACGTAATTCAAATACGTCGGAATAGCTATCGCCGACAATATGCCGATAATGGCGATAACAATCAAAAGCTCAATCAGTGTGAAGCCTTTTTGACTTTTGAGTCTGTTAATGTTCATTTTGTTGCCTCCTTTAATTAAAGTACTTTGTTTTTTATTCTTTTTATTATTTTTTCTTTTCATTATTATAATATGCAACTAATATGCCAATCTTAATTTTTTGTCTATTTAACGTTAATTTTAACGTATTTATTTTTAGTTTTTATATTTTTAATTGTCGTAATTATTTGAATTTATTATAAAATTTGTTTAAATTCAAATTATTTATTTGTTATATCGTTGATAAATTTTACTAAAAACAATATTAATATTTACAAATAATATAGTGGTTATTTTTAACATAGCTGACAAAAATTGTCAACATTTTTATAAAAATTAACCTATTATTTTAAAATTATTATAATTTATTCTATATTATCAATAAGTTATAAAATTATATAAAAAAGCGACAAAAATTGTCACCTATTGACAAAAATTGTCGCTCTTTTTAGTTTCTTCTTTCTAATCCGTTGCATAATTTGCAATTATATAAACTAAACTAATTTTTATAATTATAAATTTAAAATAATATAATATACTATGAAGAGGTTTTTTTATATATTAGCCCCCCCCCCCCCAATTGACTGGAATAAAATATGACACTATATAATTAACTTAACCGAAGGATAAAAATTTGGTTAAATTTTAAAAGATAATTTTTTTACAAATTTCAACATGTTATGATATAATAAAGAATAAAATATTAAAATGCTGAAACTATAAAACAAATAAAAAAATATAATCTAACAGCATGATGCCGGATTTTAACTTCAAGTATGACAGAACTCTAAAGGATATACTAAAAGGTTATCCTAAAAAGTTTGTAGAGATACTTACCGGCAAGAAAGCGATTGAGTCTTTAGACGTCAGTTTTCCTAAGGTAGAGGAGCTAAGGGCGGATCTTCTTTTAAGGCTTGAAGATGACAGCATATTTCATCTTGAACTTCAAACGGAAAACGATTCTTTGATGCCGTTAAGGATGCTTAAGTATTATACCTATATATATTCAATCTACTCTAAAGAACCAAAACAGACGGTTCTTTATATAGGTTCTAAACCATTAAGCATGGAAAACTCCATTATTAGAGAACATCTTAGTTTTAACTACTCTATTAAAGACATAAAAAGCATAGACTGCAACGAACTTTTAAGTTCAGACGATTTAAACGATGTTGTTCTTTCCGTGCTTTGTTCCGCCAAAGATGAAAGAACTTTAATATTGGAAGTAACTTCACGTCTTTCGTCTCTTAAACCGTTGGAACTTGAAGATTATAAACTTAAGCTTATAAACTTATTACATCTAAGACCTAATTTAATACAGACTGCTAAAGAACTGGAGGATAAAATGCCTATTACCATAAAACTGGAAGATGATCCTTTCTATAAGGAAGGAATTGAAAAAGGAATTGAAAAAGGAAAAGCGGAAGGGAAAGCGGAAGGAGCATCAGCTGCCAAGAGGGAATTTATAATAAACTTACGCAGGAACTTTAAAGCTACTCCGGAACAGATTGCTTTTAACGTAAACTATACAGTAGAAAACGTTATTGCCGTCCTTAAAGAAGAAGGATTGTATTGATAATCTTTTTTAAATTAAAGTCAGCTATATTATTTATTCTATGTGTAATTGCAATCAAAAATAAAAGCTATCCGATTTATTTATTCTATTAGTCCTGATTGCATTTGCCGGTTTCAAAAAAATAATTATTCTTGTCTTTATAATCTGTAAAAACAAATAAAGTAATTCTAAAGAACTATCGTCACCGAATGTATAATACCAAAAATACCGAATTAAAATTCTACAATGAACCAATAAATTAAGACAGCTTTTTTAAAATTAAACTTCCGCATCACAATAATTATAAAAATCCGTTAAAATTTATTATTATTATTTAATAAGAAAAATCGCAATATACGGCTAAGAATTTCATTAATAAAGACATGACGAAACTGAGCTGCCCGAACGTAACTCATTTGACGAATACGCTTGTTTTAACTAATATTGATTACAGACAAATAAAAAAAGCTAATACGCAAATAAGACTTGACAAAGTAAAATAGACTGGTGTATTATACAAATACAAACCGAACATTTGTTTTGTTATTTTGTTTTATAAAATTGATTTTATTATTGAATACTAATTATGAGAACAAATGAAGAAAGGTCGGCATCAACGCGCGAAGAGATTCTTAGAAAAGCAATGAAACTTTTTGTTGCTCGAGGTTATCATAATACTTCTATCAGAGATATAGCAAAAGAATCCAAGATAAGTACCGGTGCTATATATCACCATTTTAATAGTAAAGAAGAAATAGCCGTCGAACTTTTTAACAGCACGGTTTTATTTTTAAGCAACCTTTTTAATAAAATTATAGATTCTGAAGAAACGACAAAAAACAAAATAAAAGATTTAATATATAATCTTCTTAAAATAGCAAAAGATGATAAAGTAATTTTAGAATATGCCTTAAATGTTAAACATAAAGAATTTATAAAAGACGGCAAATCGATTTGTTCTTCTGAACCGTTTGAAACATTGCGAACATTTCTAAAAAATGAAATGGAAAAAGGAAACATAAGAAAAATGGATACGTATATTTCGGCAGTTTGTCTGACCGGTATTCCCGTAAGGCTAATCCAGATTAAATGGGACAATGTTATAACTAAACCATTAGATGAATACAAGAATGAAGTATTTGAATGCGTATGGAATGCTTTGAAAATAGACAACTCTTGATTTATATACTAATTTTAATACCGAATGTTCGGTATTAATTAAACAATAAAATTATAAAAGGAGGTATCATCATGAAAACTTTGGCTATTATTATTCAAAAAGATGCTTATGATTTAATTCTTACACCTTTGGCATTTGCTTATTTAGGAACTACTGTTTATGATGAAGTCAATATTTTATGCGTAAACTGGGCTGTTAAATTACTTTCGAAAGAAGGCGTAAAAATTAAATTGGATCATCAGGACGCTTCGCTTGACCTTATAAAAGAAAATGTAAAAAAAGCGGGGCTTCCAACTGATCTATATGAAATAGTAAAAGCTTTAAAAGCTACCGGAAAAGTTCATCTTTATGGATGCAGTCTCGCTGCAGCAGTTTTTGGAGTTGAAGAAAAAGATCTTATTCCTGAAGCAGATGGGATACAGGGAGCGACGTGGTTTCTTACTGAAAAAGCAGAAAAAGCTTCAGTTTTTATGCAGTATTAATAAATTAAAATTAATAAAATTAATAAATTGAGGACAGACAGCATTTAATTAGCACAGAAAAACTAAAAATAAGTTTTAAAATTTTAAATAAAAATACAGCAATCAAATTATAGCGGCATCGAAAAAGAGCATATATTAAATCTAATAAAATGCACCAATGAGGCAGCAGATTTTACATAGAATATATGCTCTTTTCCTTTATAAAAGATTGGAGCGCTCTTAATGATAGGTACAATATAAAGCTATCCGATTTATTTTATTTCCAAGTAGAAAGCTCACTAAAATATATTTAAATGAAGAGGTTTTTGAAAATGGGAAAGATTAAATATAAAAATTAAAGGGGTCTGATTTATTTATTCCTATACTCCCGCTTGTAGTTACCTGCTTTTCCATTTATACTTAAATTGATATAAAGATGTCCTGTTTATTTATTTTCTTTCCGCTTGCTAAGCATAAAGCGGAAAAGAGATAATCATTGAGATAAATTATTAAAATTATTTTAATAATTTAAGAAATGCAGTATAATAAATATAAAATCATTTTAGTGTTTTTTAACATATTTTTTAATATATTAACCAGATTTGAGATGTATATCATAAAAAAAAATAAATATCGCTTTTATTAAAACTCAACCCGCAAAAACTACATGCCGACATTATGTTTTCCGGCTTATTAACTGAGCGACGCATATTATTTACAACGCTTCTAGCGGAAGTTCAATTGTAAAAAATCTATCTTAATTTATATAATTTATGGGTTCATGATAGCTTGTTTCTTCCTATATTCCTGAGCTTCTTTAACAGCTATTTTGATTTGTATCGCATTCAGACGGCATTTGACTAAATTATTCAAAGCTCTGCGAAACAGGCAGTATTTTTTGTTGAATACAAAACCGTAAGAGGGAGCAATAATAAACCATTTAAGGGCTTTAATATAATTTTTAGCTATCCCGTTACCTTTATAATAGGCATATCCTAAAAATGCCTGTGCGGAGGAATCTCCCTGATTTGCAGAAAATCTAAACCAATAAACAGCCGATTTATAGTTTTTTTTAACACCTGTTCCGTAATAATACGATTTGCCTACATTATATTCCGCTGTAAAATTACCTTGATGCGCAGCCAAATTAAACCAGAAAAACGCGATTCTATAATTTTTCTTGATACCGTGTCCTAAAAAAAAACAAAGTCCCAAATTATTTTGCGCGCATGCGTCATTTTGTATAGCTGCCAGATTATACCAGTAAACAGCTTTTTTATATGCGCCGTGCATATAGTTATTATGATAAGCGGCATTTATTTCAGACCTGATAACTTTATGTCCCTGATTAATTGCATATCTGTACCAGTAATGCGTTTTTATCCATTTTTCAGATATTAATTTTCCGTTATAATACATATATCCGAGTGTATATTCTGCGTATTTTCCGTAAATATTGCTATGATTTGCCACTTGTTTATACCATCGCGCGGCTTTCTTGTAGTTTTTTTTAATTCCGTATCCGTAGTAATATATAAATCCAAGATTATATTCGCCGGAAACGTATTTTTGATTAGCGGATAATTTCCACCAGTAAAGAGCTTTTTTATAATTTTTAGGCATTCCTAATCCGTAGAAATAATCGTTGCCTAAATCCATCTGTGATACGGCATCTCCTTTTTTTGCCGCTAATTTAAACCAGTAATTTGCTTTCCGATAGTTTAACGGCACGCCGTAACCCATATAGTACATAAAACCGAGTTTTCTCTGAGCTGCGGGATTGCCTTTTAAAGCAAATACTTTGAGAATTGAGAAAGCTTTTTTATAATTATGCTTTGCCCAGTATGAATTTACTTTATTTATCATAACGCCGTACGGTTTCATAGCGTAAGAAGTTCCTGAATCAAAGAGCATGAGACAGAAAAACAGCGAAAATGATATTATTTTAACTTTATTCATTTATATTATGGCTCCAATAAATTATTAATTACGTATTTATTTTTTAATTTATATTATATTTTATATTTAAGAAAAAGATGAAAGGAATTTTTTATATTAAATTAATTTTTATGCAATAGCAATTATAATCATAAAGTATTTTTACAAATTAAAAATAAAATTTTGCTTGCATAATTTTTTAAAGAAATAATAGTGTACAATATTAAATGAGAATATCTATGATATTATTAAATTTAATAAAATTAAATAATAAAAATGATTTATATACAGGGAAACATTGATATTTGCCAATCTCTGAAATATTTAATAACAGCGCGGGTTCAAGAAATTTTAAATGTTGTTAATAATGATGCGATAGATTATAATACGGCTGAAAACTTTCATGAGCTGCGAAAGCAGGTTCGCGCATTGCGTGCCTTATTAATTTTCATTAAACCTTTAGACCGTGAACATCGCCTTAATGAAGATAGAAAAAAATTACGGGACTGGTTTATAGCAAGTAATATCCGCCGCGATTTAGACTCTCTTAACGATTATTGGAAAATATTGAAAGAACGGCAACCGTCGTCTTTCAGCGATGTTTCTCTTTTAAGTAAATATTTGCTAGACTGCAGCCTTTCAACAATAACCATTGCACCTTCTAATCAGTTAATTATGCCGCTTTTAGATATAAAGGCGGTTATGGAGCAATGCAACAAATGGAGCACGAAAAAAAAATCTCTTACAAATTTTGTTAAAAAACGGTTGCGCAGTTGGGATAGAACGATAAAAAATAAAGGGGATTCCTTTGATCTAATGGATAAACAAGAGTTGCATATCTTGCGTATCAAGTGTAAGAACCTTCGTTATACTGCAGAAGCATTTTTGCCGCTATGGACAGGAAAAGATAACGGCGCATCAATAGTTAAAGCGTTAACGAATCTTCAAGACATTCTCGGAGAAATTCACGATATAGATTACACCCCCGTTGTTATATCCAACGCTTTAAACGATCAAAATCCTCATTTAGCTTTTGAAATTGGATTTCTCCGCGGCTGGCAGACAGCCTCGCGCATAAATAATATACGCCTGTTAAAAAAGAAATGGAAACAATACCGTAAAGCTAAGCGGCCTTGGCGTAATGCTAATTAGCTATTTTTATTAAATTATTATTAAGTTAAATGAATCAATTCTTGATAATTATAAAAGCGATATCGGAGATTATCTGCGTTTAGGTATGAGGAGTATATCAAACTAATCCTGATTTTTTTACTTCTTCAAGATACATTAAAGCATTGGTATTTATTTCAAGAATATCGGAAATTGAGGCGTTAGGGTTAATTCTTTTAAGAACGGCGCCCGCCAAAATATAATTGCCGCTGTTATACTCGTCCATAAATTCGGCTAATTCTCCCAATTTGCCTTTATGATCTGCTAATGCTTCATAAATGACTGGAGCGACAGTTATTTTATTTAATAATTCTTCAAGGGATATTCCCAGAGCAACATTAACCAAAGAAAGCATTCCAGCCAGAAAGGCTTTATCGGAAAGATTTTTATTTATATATTTTTTGCATATATCTTCCATCATTCTTCCTTTTATTATAGCGCTTTCCAACAAAGGATCAGACCTGAAATCGCTTTTTTTGGAGGCAAGAATAATAGTGAGCATCCATCTTGAAACATTATCGTATCCTAATAGCGCTATAGCCTGTTTTACCGAGGATATTTTTGCCATAAATTCGTAAGCTACGGAATTTATAAGTATAAGCAGGCGATATATCAAGTCCGGGGTCATTTTAAAAAGCGATTCAATTTTCTCTATGTCCTCATTTGACTGAAAGGAATTAAATATATTAAGCAGTATTGCATAATCAGGGTCTAAGGTAACGGAAGAAATTATGGCAGGCTTTTGAAAAAAATACCCTTGAAAAAAATCGAAACCGAGGCTTTTATAAAATTGAAAATCTTCATCCGTTTCTACTTTCTCTGCCAAGAATTTTACTCCGTAATTTTTCAGAAGCAAAAGCATTTCCTTTGTTTCAGTTCTCGAATATTGTTTAACATCGAGTTTAACATAATCTGACAAAGGCAGAAGCGGCTCCCATTCCTCCGTATAAACGAAGTCGTCTAAAGCAATGCCGAACCCTCTTTTTTTAAATTCATTTACGATAGAAACGGCATTATCGTCAATTTTGCTTGTTTCAAGTATTTCAAGCACAATCTTATCTTTAGGCAAAAGCTCCATCATGCCTTTTTTTAAAATGTCCGGAGTTACGTTTATAAATGCCGGTTTTTCGCCCATTAGAGCTTTAAGACCCATATCGTATATATTCTCAAGCACATTTGCGGTAGCGCTTAAATTATCAGATACCGATACGCCGGAAGAGTTTTCTTCGGCTGTACTTCTGAACAGTATTTCATATCCGAATATGCTTTTGTCGCCGTTAATTATTGGCTGTCTTCCGATGAAGATTGGTTTGTTCATGTTCTCTCCGCTGCACATTCTTTTTAGACTGCGCTAATTTAAAACTAGATAATACGAAAAAGTAATATTATTTTTTACCGCTTTTCTTTGTATTGACCGTATTAACCGCATCTTTTAACGATTTGCCGGCTTTAAATTTAGGAGCTTTAGAAGCTTTAATTTGAATTGCTTTTCCTGTCTGGGGATTGCGTCCGTTTCTTGCGGCTCTTTCCATAACGCTGAAATTTCCAAAACCTATAAGTTTAACTTCGTCTCCTTTTTTAAGAGCGGCGGTAACGGCATTGACAAATGAATTTAAAGCCTTTTCGCTGTCAATCTTGGATAAATTTGATTCTTCTGCGATAGCGTCTACCAATTCTTTCTTTGTCATAATAACTCCGATTGTTAATTTAAATTTGTTTATTTTTTTAATACGTCAAATAATAAGGCTTTTAGGATATTTTAAATATTATACGGTAAACGGAGATTTGTCAATAAAATATTAAAAAAAATACAAAAGTTTATTTTAAAAAAAAATAAATTTAAACTCTTTTTAACCAAACATTCATCATTCCTTAACATTTCCGTCATAATCCCGCAACATTCGTTTGATATAATTATCTCTTAACCTTACATCAACGGAGACTATATGTTGTTTGCCGAATTATTATTTTTAACTTCAGAAATTATATTTTCATTTTATCTTTCCCTCAGATATAAAAAGCTTGCCGGCAAAGAAAAAATAGCAGACGAAGAATTATTATCTATCCGCAGTTAAAAAGAATCGCTCGCTGAGCTTGAAAAAATACTAAAAGAGGACTTATCTTCAATAAAAGCTCAACATTTTAGGTAGGTTTTGAACCTTTTATTACGCAATCGTTAATTAATTTTCCAATATTATTGTCAACAGGCATGAATTTTATTTTATTAGCTTCATTAATTTCTTTTCTTAAATGTTTTATAAACGATAATATTTTTATTAAATTCAAGAGTAAAAAATTAAAATTAAATCAGTAAAATTTAAATCATTTACCAAATATTTATTTTAAATTAACATTTATAGTATATAATCATTTTATAAATGATTATAGCAGGTTTTAAATATTGTTCGCTTTAATTATTAATTGAATTCAATTTTTAATTTTTTATAAACTATTATTACTACTATTACATTTTATGGCAAAAGTTATAATGATAGAAGACGACAAAGAAATTGCCGAACTCTTAAAAGAATATCTTCATAAATTCAATATAGAGCTGGTAAATTTTGAAACGGCCGAAAGCGGGCTTATGGCTTTAAAGGAGAACGCAGGCGGTTTTGACCTTTTAATTTTAGACCTGACCTTACCCGACGCTGACGGATTAGAAGTATGCAAATCGGTTTCGCAGCGTTACAGTCTTCCGATAATTATTTCTTCGGCAAGAGGCGATTATTCCGACATAGTGACGGGACTTGAAATAGGAGCAGACGATTATGTCGCAAAACCTTATAACCCAAGAGAACTTGTTGCGCGTATCAGAGCCGTATCGAGAAGGAAAACCAGAGATAATTACACCGGCAATAGTATTGGTAACAAAAACGGCGGTTTTGAAGTAGAAGAAAACAAAATGCTTATTAAAAAAAACGGGGAAGCCGTAGATTTAACCTCTGCGGAATACGAACTTTTTTTACTTTTATATAAAAACAAAGGAAACGTTATTACAAGGGACTATATCTTGGAAAACATTAAAACTATGAGTTATGAAAGCATTGATAGGACGGTCGATGTTTTGATAGGAAGAATAAGAAAAAAAATAGGGGACGATCCGAGAAATCCTAAATACATAAAGTCTATAAGGGGTTACGGATATAAATTTTACGTCGATGAAAATTAACAGACACTCCGTATTGTTTAAAATAAATTTAGTTTTTATTCTGTCTTTTGCGGTATTGCTGTTTTTTTATTTATTTGCGCATAAAATAATTAACCGTGTCGAAACTTTCAAATTTATAAGAAAAGCCGTATTTCTCGTTAAAAAAAATAAATTGAAAGACGCTAAAGTGTTCGGCGTTAATTTAATAAAAAATCAAAAAAATATCAATAAGATTTTAAAAAACGGCAAAATTATATTAAAGAGAAATCCTCCCCGTCTTGATTATACTTTGAATTTATTAAGCTTTAACGGAAACAAGTATTTATACTTCAAGTCGAAAACCGAAAAAATCAATCTCTTATTAGAAAGGATTTCCGGTATAAACGAAAGGCAGAATATTTTATTAGCCGCTTGGGTAGGTTTAAACGTTATACTTATTCTTTTGTATATCAGCATATTCCGCTCTATAAGACCTCTTAAAAAATTAAGGGACAATATCGAAGAATTTAAAAACGGAAATATAAACGTCAATTTAAGCAGCTATGCTTCAAGAAAGGACGAAATAGGATTTTTGGCAAAAGAATTTAAAGAAACTATAGACAATCTGAAAAAAACTATGAGTACCAGGATCTGGTTTATAAGAAATATAGCTCACGAATTAAAAACGCCTATTACTAAAGGCAAGATTGCACTCGAATTATTAAAAGACGAAGATGAAAATAAAAAAAGAATTTTTTCTGACATATTTAACAGGCTTGAAATGCTTATAAACGAACTGTTCGCAGCTGAAAAAATAGCTGCTGGAAATGAAATTTTAAATACAACTGCCTGCAGTTTAACCAGCATAATAAACAGGGCAAACGAACTGCTTTTCGTAAAAAACGACGGTGTTATAAACATTGTTTCCGATAATCCCGATTATACGGTTAAAGGGGACTGCGAACTGTTAAGCATCGGCATAAAAAATTTAATAGACAACGCCGTTAAATTCAAAACCAATGGGAAATCTCCCGTCACGGTAAGCATCAAAAAAGGTGTGTTAAGCATAATAAACGAAGGACCAAAGCCGCCTATTTCAGAAGACGTTATGTTTGAACCTTTTTCGAAAGAAATTAACGCAAAAAACAAAGACGGTTTCGGACTCGGTCTATATATAACAAAACAAATAATCGAAAAACACGGATTAAAAATTATATACGAATATACCGGAGGCAAAAATATTTTTAAAATCGATTTAAATAAAATTCTTTGCTCATAACATCTCATAACATATCTGATATTTTCCGGTTTTATTAACTTATCAACAACAACGTGAATCAGGGAATAATTTTCATTAACTGCAAACTTCTATGCCAAAAAATTGGAGAAACCGGATAGAATAAAGCGCATATTTTTATTCGAACCGCCAACGGTAAAATTTAAATCATTTACAAAATATTTATTTTAAATTTACATTTATTGGATATAATCGTTTTATGGATGATTTTAGCAGGTTTTGAATATTGTTCGCTTCAATTATTAATTTAATTTAATTTTATTTAACTTTTAATTTATTTAAAGGAGAAAATCAAAATGAAAAAGTCTAAGTTTTTTTTACTGTTTATATTTTTGTCGGCATTTATTTTTACGGTAGCGTATTTTGCTGTTAATGCTTCCGCATTTCAAGGTATGCGAAAACATAACTTTATGGGGCATAAATTTATGCGCCGCGACAATATGAATATGCGGATGAGAATTGGAGTGTTTAACGTTTTTATGCTTAAAAAGCAATTGCATTTAAATAAAAATCAAGTTCGTCAAATTATACTTTTTAAACGTCAAGAATTTAAATCTTTCAGGTCTAATATGGGAAACTTCAAAAATCCGCTGCTTTCGGCAATAAAATCCGGCACGTTTAACAAAAGCGTTTTCATATCGAATATTACAGATAAAGTTAAAAACATGGTTGAAATTAAAGCAAACTTTTTTCAAAAATTCTTTAACGTTTTAACGCCGCAACAAAGAAAGAAATTTGTACAAATGATGAAAAAAAGAATCGGCAATAAAATTAAACACCTTGAATTTATGAAACAAATGTTGAATAAAAAAATTAAGATTATGAAAGAAAACCTGTCCGAATAATATAGCTGTTTATTTACTTCTGTTTTTATTTTTTATAAATACTAATAACAGAAATCTAAAAATAATCCTTAATTCTTCTGATTAACAATCTCTGGAAAAATTCAACCATATCTTTTCGTAAAAAAACATATGCAAAGCAGGAAAAAAAGGAGAAACTAAGCTAACTAAAACCAAAGAAACTATATCTGTTTTTTAATATCTGTTTATATCTGATCTAATTACCGTTGTAAAATGGTGCGAGTGAGGGGAATCGAACCACCGGCGTTTGTCCCTGTCAAAAATTATAAATCCATCTTTATATCTTTCATCCTGCCACTCGCACAAACGCCGTTACAAACAATGAACGCATAAATAAAATATTCATAAGTACCTTCTGGTATAATGTTTACTACAATTTTAAAAGAATTCACATTGATGCCAATATATAAAATTTATACGGCATACGCTTCAACCTCCAAACGAACCATCTTTACATTAATACCGCCCGATTTGTCTGCCGGATGCTTAATTTTATAAGTTTCCGATATTGCGTCAAGAAAAGTTTCCCTTAACGCCTCCGGCAAGCGGTCGGTAAAAGGAAACCAAGTAGTTCTTAACCAGCCTTTAAAACTTTCTTCGCTTGGATGTTTAATATTTTTTTCAATCAGTTCCAAACGCAGAGGCTTAAAATGATTTTCCGAAAGCCATATCTCATAGTCTTTTATATCGTAAAAATAATACGGCGTAACGAAATTATCGAAATACATGCTCCAATTTTCTTTGCTGCTGACTAATTTTACGGCATTTAAGACTTCGCCTACATTGCCGCGTCCGCCCATCTGGAATAAAATCCTGCCTTTCGGCTCAAGGCATGCACGCACTTTTCCAAGAACGCCGCTATGGTCTTTTACCCAGTGAAGACAAGCGTTGGAAAAAGCAATATCGAATTTTTCAGAGAAGTTAATAGCGCATGCATCTATTTGATAAAATGTCAGATTTTGAAATTTATCGTTTGGAAATTCTTTTGATGCAAAATTTATTAAATTTTCTGATGCATCTATACCGACTACTTCTCCATTTTTTAAAATTTTCGATAATTTTGCGGTTATCTTTCCGTCTCCGCAGCCTATATCAAGCAATGATTCATTGCCTGTTAAAGAAAGTTTTTCAATAAGCTCTTCGCCTAATTGCAGCTGGCATTGAGAATTTTTTGCGTAATCTTCTGCATTCCAATTATCTTTCATTTTGATACCTCCTATTTTATTTAAATAGTGAAATAATGAAATTATTATAACTCTATAAAATATATAACCGCTTAATCTGCTTGAATATCAATTAACTATGAACTTAACCACAAAAAAAATATAGGAGCGTATAATTATAAAAATTAGAAACAAAATAAAAACTATAGACTTGAATATATTATAAAATTTGGATTATAATGAATCAAATGAATAATTTTTATAATTAAAATGATTATTTACTCATGACATTAACTCAATTGAATGTTTTAAAAACTCTCGTAGAATCACAAAATTTCACAAAAACGGCAGAAGCTCTTTATATAACGCAGTCCGCCGTGAGCCATTCCGTAGCATCGCTTGAGAACGAACTTGAAATAAAATTGGTTAAAAGCGACAAAAAGACCGTTTCCCTTACCGAAGCAGGCGAAAAAGTTTATAATCATGCCAAGGATATCTTGACCCGAATAGACCGGTTAAAAGAAGATATATCTGCATTAAAAAATCTGCAGGTCGGCAGTCTTAAAATAGGCTGTTTTCAAAGTGTTTCAATAAGAATTTTGCCCGGAATTTTAAAAGAATTCAAACGCAAATATCCGGGAATTGAGGTTTCATGGTTTGAAGGAACGGATTTGGAAGTAACGGATTGGCTGTTAAAAGGCGCAGTAGATTTAGGTTTTGTAGTGCTTCCGGCAGAAGGACTTGAATCAGTTGAACTCTTAGAAGACAAAATATTCGCAGTTTTTAACGAAAAACATCCGTTATGCTGCAGAAAAAGCATAAGTATAAAAGAACTTGTAAGCGAACCGCTTTTAACTTTCAAAGGGTCAAGCTGCGGAATGCTGGTAACATCTAATTTAATGAATTCTGCAAAGAAAACGGATGAAATTAAAAATATAGAAGCGCGCAACATAGGCACTATTATTGAAATGGTCAGGGAAGGTATCGGAGCCGCCGTTATTCCCAATCTTGCAATCCCGCTTAATTACAGCGGAATATGTTCCGTTCCTATAAAACCTGAAATAAAAAGAAAAATTGCGTTAGCGGCACAATCTTTAGACAACCTTTCTTTATCGGCAAAGGCTTTTATAGAAATCGCCGAAAAATTCGTAGAGAAATTTAAAGCTATGCGTGAGTTTGAAAATTATAATAAGGAAGGGGAATCAATAACTTCATAAAAAAAAATATATTTATAATAGCTGGGGCAAACGGAAGCGAAAAGACCACTGTTATTAATGTTTTCAATAAAAACAAAGGGCTCGCCTTCGTCAACGCCGACGAAATTGCAAAAGCCTTAAGTCCATCCGATTTAAATAAAAAAAGGATAGAAGCCGGAAAGATTTTCTTAAAAAATATTTACGATTATCTTTCCAAAAGCATTAGTTTTATGATAACTTATAAACAAGGTAAATTATAACAAAAAAGTGTCTTAATCTACTCCAACAATATGGGGGTTAGACCAGTATGTGTGGAGGATTTTGTGTCATAATTTCCTATTTTTTACCTTATTTTACCATTTTTAAGAAGAATGTCAAGGAATAGAATATTGCTAAGAAAGGCTTAAATCGCTTATTTAGTGCTGTTTTGAATGGAGCGGGAAACGGGACTTGAACCCGCGACCCTCACCTTGGCAAGGTGATGCTCTACCACTGAGCTATTCCCGCAAATTGGTAAGTAAATTGAACAGCAAAAAAACACATCAATAATATTAACGGCTACACCAAACTATCTACATGGTCTATTATACATAAACAAATACAACATTGTAACAGTGTGTTAACTTCAATAGTGCCAAAATCTATATTTAATTTATAAGAACGAAGTCAATAAAGTTCCTAATATTCAAAAATATCAGCACTGCATCTAATAATTTAACACAGCCAATATTACTCTATTTAATATATTTAAATATATTTCTTATAGAATGTCAATTGTAAAATTTAACTAATATTGTAAAATTTAAAAATTTAAAAAATATTGTCTAATATATATTGACTATTTTAATTTTATTGCCTCAATAATTTTATCATTATTTATAATTTTATTAAGATATTTTTATTTTACAATGCTTAAATTAAATCTGTTAAAATCACAGCCATCTTCGTTATATGGGCTATATGACATTATATGATATATAATACTTAATCACAATATAATCGAATTATTTAATTTTATTATATTATTATATTATTATTTTATTATATTTTCTATAATATTCTCAAGCTTTTTATAATATCTATATCTTGTTTATGCTCACTGTCATTTCCTGGGGTTTCAACAACCATAGGCGTGTTGTCGAACCTTTTATCGTTTATAATAAATTTAAATGTATCTGTGCCTATAAAACCTTTTCCGATACCGGCATGTCTGTCAATTTTAGAACTTAAATCTTTCATGGAATCATTCAGATGAAATGCGCTTAGCCTGTTAAGTCCAATCAATCTACTGAATGTTTCCATAAAATTATTATAGCCGTCTTCGCTTCTTATATCGTATCCTGCCGCAAATATATGACATGTATCTATACAAACTTTCATTCTATCGCTGTCTATAATGCCAATCATATCCCTTATATGCTCCAATTTATAACCGATTGCAGCACCCTGCCCTGCCGTTGTTTCTATTGTCAACGATACATCGCCGCCATATAACGCATTTGTTTCTTCTATTATTTTTTTTAAATTAAAAGAAATTTTTTTAACTGTTTCATCTTCGGTTAAATTTTTGTTAGAACCGGGATGAAATATAAGCTGATTAATACCGAGAATATGGCATCGCTTTATTTCTTCAATGAAAAGATTATATGACTTTCGTTCTACATTTTCATCTGTACTTCCTAAATTAATAAGATACGATATATGGGATATAGGCGTTATCTCCAGTTTATTAATACAATTTTTGAAATTTGCCGCAACGTCCTCCTTCAAATCTTTAAAATCCCACCTTACTTGATTTTTTGTAAATATCTGAATAGCATTTGAACCTGTCTGCACAGCGTGAACACACGAATTTTCTAAACCGCCTGCAATTGAAACGTGGGCACCTATTAGCATATTGATCTATTCTCATGTTTATTGGCGATCTGTTCCATAAAATAATTGGCTAATTCTTGAATACCTTCATTTGTTTTACACGAGATTTCAAATATTTTCAGTTTATTATTTATTGACAATGCATTTTCTTTAATTTTTTTTATGTTGGAATCCAGTACATTTAATAAATCAATTTTATTAATAATCATAATATCAGATTTATAAAATGCTGCAGGGTATTTTAACGGTTTATCGTCTCCTTCCGTAATTGACAAAACTACAATTTTAAAATCTTCGCCAAGATTAAAAGAAGTCGGACATACCAAATTGCCAACATTTTCTATAAATAAAATATCTGAATTAATTAAATCAAAATTTGAACTTACAAGTGCTTTATCTATCATTTTAGCATCAAGATGGCATGTGCCTTTTGTTACAATTTGGTAAGAAGGAATGCCTAACGCATCTATTCTTTTTTTATCTAAATCTGTTTCCACGTCACCCTCTATAACACAAACTCTAACGTTTGAATCTTTTAAAAATGGCACAATGCGTTCTATCATGGATGTCTTGCCTGAACCTGGAGAGCTTAATAAATTCACAACAAATATTTTACTTGCTTCAAATTTTGATTTATTAGATTTTGCAATATTTTCATTGGCTTCTAATGCATTTTTTTGAATTGAAATTTTTTTATGTTCAGGATACAATTTTTCAATCTCCGTTAATATTATTTAAGAATATAATAATACAATAATATAATAATATTTGATATTATCATTATTTTTTATTTCATTATTTATATTTATATTAAAATTCATATATAATTAATCCGCTATTATTTCATTAACTTTAATATCATCAGTCTCATTATAATCACAATTCAAAATAACTTCAGAAAACCTATCATCGCCTAAATTTTGAAAAGCAAATTCAAGATAATTTTTATCAATCCCTGAATAATTACCAATCGTTAAATTAATCGCATTAACGATTCTAATATCTTCTAAATAATTATTTTTTTCAAGCATTTCAATTACTTCTAATGCTATTGATAGTTCATGCATATAGACTGTATTATCATATCCAATGAATATTTTAGGAATATTTTAGGAATATTTTAATAAATAAATAGTAAATAAAAAAGTTAAATAAATAAATAATTAAATAAAAATTAAACATAAAAAAAAAATTAAAATCGTTATTTTTATACAATATTCAGAAAAAAAATTATATTAAATCAAATTTTGTAATTATAATATACCATTTTTTTTATTTTTTTGCATTTATTGTATAAATAAAAGCGTGTTTTATAATAATTTCAAAAATTTAGTATATTTGACTTTTATTTATATAGTTATATAATTTTTGTTATGCCGATTGAGATAAGCGATAAGTATAACGGAGTTATTTTTAGTATGCTATAAACATTCTATACTATACATTATATATTATAATTTTTATCGGTTATTATTAATTATTAGCCATTTATTATTGATTATTCATTATTGGTCATTAATTATTAGTCATTGATTATTTATTATTGGTCATTAATTATTAGTCATTGATTATTCATTATTGGTCATTTTTTATTAATTATTTCATATTCATTTTGGTTATTCATGATTTATTATCGATTAATTATTATTGATTGTTGATTGAAATATAGCACATTTATATCTAAATTTAGGAGGAATTAGCAATGGGAAAGAGTAATGAAAAAAATAACGGTGCTAAAGAAAAGAAAATAAAAATTACTAATAAGTCTTGTTCTGACGAATATTCTGAAAAATATGATGATAAAACCGATAAGACAATTTTTAAATGGGATCCTCTGAGAAATATTTCGGACAACCCGGATGAAGCTTTAAATATAGTAGATTCCCGCCTAACCAATCTTGAAAAAGAATATTTTAAAAGTCAAAAAGATATTGATGAAAATTTTAACAATGTATTTTCTGCGAGCAGCGTCTCACGAAGAGAATTCATTCAGTGGACCGCCCTTCTCACTTCAGCGCTTATGCTTCCTACGATTTTTGCGCCCAGGGTTGCAAGAGCGGCAAATATTTTAACGAGAACGCCCTTTATATGGCTCGACATGAGCGATTGCATGGGAAATACGGAAGCTTTTCTGAGAACTGCTCACCCTACTCCTGCAGAAATTATATTGAATTATGTCAGCGTCGATTACATGGAATCCATAATGGTGCCTGCGGGCTATCAGGCTGAAGCCAGAAGAGATGAAACTGTAAAAAAATATAAAGGTAAATATATTCTTGTCGTCGAAGGTGCAATTCCTACCGGTATGAACGGCAAATTTCTTACAATAGGCGCTAAAGGTAAAACGGGACTTGAAATTACTAAGTCAACCGCAAAAAATGCAGGCGTTATTGTTGCCGTCGGGAACTGTGCTTCTTACGGCGGCATTCCGGCGGCATACCCTAACCCCACAGGTTCAGTCGGACTAAGTTCCGTTACAAACAGGCAGGTTATTAATATACCCGCATGCCCTGCTAATCCTGTAAATCTAGTCGGCACATTAGTCGAATACATCTTGGTCGGGAAAGCGCCAATGCTTGACAGCTTAGGAAGACCGCTCTGGGCTTATTCAGGAAGACTGCATGACAACTGTTACAGAAGGGGTCATTTTGAAGCCGGCGAATATGTAAAACAATGGGGCGATGACGGAGCAAAAAAACAATACTGCCTTTATATGATGGGTTGCAAAGGTCCTTTTACATGGAATAACTGCACTGTTGCTCAATATAATCAGGATATGAGTTTTCCGATGAGAGCCGGACACGGCTGCATTGGATGTTCAGAACCGGCTTTTTGGGACAGAATGACGCCTTTTGAAAAACCAAATTTAGATGCTAAAATATTTATACCCGGCGTTGAGGCAACAGCCGATGAATTCGGCGTCGCATTATTTGGCGCTGCCGGCGTAGGAATGGCTGCCCACGCAATATACACAGGAGTCAAAAGAAGAAAGAATAATAAAGAAAAAGATGGAAAGCGGAACAAAGAAAAAGAAAAAGGGGGAAACAACGGCAAAGACAATGACAGCAACGAAAACAAAAAATAAATAATAAAGACAAAAAAATAATGAAATCGAAACTATAATCTATAATGAGGAACTTATATGTCTAAACGAATAATAGTTGACCCGATTACAAGAATAGAAGGTCATTTAAGAATTGAAGTAGAAATGAACGGAGATACAATAAGCGATGCATATTCTTCGGCAACACTGTTCAGGGGAATTGAACTGATACTTCAGGGCAGAGCTCCTGAAGACGCAGGTCTATTCGCTCAAAGAATTTGCGGAGTCTGCACATATACTCATTATGAAACTGCAACATGGGCAATAGAAAACGCCCTCGGCATTCATCCTCCAAAGAATGCGAGATTGGCTAGAAATATTTTAAAAGGTGCTCAATTTGTTCAGGATCATATGATTCATTTTTATCAATTAGCAGGATTTGACTGGGTTGATATCGTTTCTGCTCTTGATGCCGACCCTAAAAAAGCAATGGATTTAGCTTATGCATACACCGATAATCCTTATAATGCAAGTTTGGCAAGATTCGAAGATGTTAAAAAACGTTTAAAATCATTTGTTTCATCTGGTCAGCTCGGACCTTTTGCCAATGGGTACTGGGGAAATGCGGCATATAAATTACCGCCTGAAGGAAATCTTTTAATAGCGTCGCATTATTTAGACAATCTTGATGTTTTAAGAATTCCTGCTCAGATAATAGCGATTTTGGGCTCTAAAGACCCGCATTCCCAAACTATAGTCGTGGGCGGAATTTCGGTAGTTGCAGATTTACTAAACCCGCAAAGAATGGACGATATACTTTTCAGAACGCGTAAAATAACAGATTTTATTAATAACGCATATATTCCAGACATTCTGCTTGCCGCTAAATACTACAAAGAAGAGGCAATTGCAGGCATAGGCGGAGGACTAAAAAATTATCTGGCATACGGCGGTTTTCCTCAGACTGATGATGAAGACCCGAATAATTTTTATTTAGACAGAGGAGTGATTTTTAATAGAGATTTATCAAAAGTTCACGATGTAAATGAAAAAAATATAACTGAATTTGTCACGCATTCATGGTATAAATATCCTGATGAAAAAGTCGGTTTAAATCCTACCGTCGGTATTACAGATCCTGAATATACAGGCTTAAAGAAAGACGGCAGCGTTCAGGAAAAAGGTAAATACAGTTGGTTAAAAGCACCGAGATATGAAAATAAACCTATGGAAGTCGGTCCGCTTGCCAGAACTCTTGTTGCTTATGCTAAAGGCAATAAACAAATAAAATCATTAGTCGATTATGTACTGAAAACTTCCGATATGCCGGTAAGCGCCCTCTTTTCAACATTAGGCAGAACAGCTGCAAGGGCTATTGAAGCAAAATATTTAGCAGATGCTCTTGAACCATGGACTATGGAATTAATAAAAAATATGGCTATAGATCAGACTACTTGGACAAATTATGAAATGCCCGATAAAGAAATCATCGGCATTGGTCTCGATGCTGCTCCAAGAGGCGCAGTGGGACACTGGGTAAGCATAAAAAATAAGATGATTAATCATTATCAAATTGTTGTTCCGTCAACATGGAACGGGTCGCCAAGAGATGCGTTCAATCAAAGAGGCGCTTATGAAGAATCTTTGATAGGAGTAAAACTTGCTAATTTATCTCAACCTTTAGAAATTTTAAGGACGGTTCATTCGTTTGACCCATGCATAGCATGCGGAGTTCATATAATTGACCCTAAGACTAAAGAAGTAAAAAAATATAAGATAAGATAATATACAAGGGATAATACAAGTTAATAAAAATAATTGTAGCTATTAATTGTTGTTAGTTAATAAAAATAATTGAGGATATTGTTATGGGAAATATAAACAGTTCTGGAGACGATTCAGATTTAAAAGTTGTTCATAGAATGACCGTAATTAAAAGAATTATACACTGGACGCTTTTTCTATCTATAATAAATCAAATAATCACAGGCATGTACATAGCATATCCTTTTCTGATATTCGGCAAAACCCCGACGCAGGCGGATTCTCCCATAAGCGGCGTACTAAATTCCGGAGAAACTTATCAGGCATTTATAATGACGTGGATGCGTGAATTCCATTTTATAGGTGCGGTGCTGATCGATGTGTCATTTTTTGCGTGGGTTTATCTAGCCTTTTTTTCTACAAAAGAACCTTTATACAAAAGTTTTTTGCCTTTCGGAAATAAAATTAATGAAATGTACAAGATGATTAAGCATTATTTTACCTTGAAAAATAAACCGAAAACCGGCAAATATCAAGATCCTCTTAATGCAATTATATTTACCTTTTTTCATCTCCTGCTTTTATTGCAAATGGCGACCGGTTTTCAAATGTATGTTGCTTCTTTTACCGGAACATCTGCGGTAGGCGCATGGTGGCCGGCTATGCTTCACATTTGTACGGACTGGACGCTATGGGTCTTTGGCGGATTAACAGGAGTAACGTTAACACATTTATTTATAACATGGTTAATCATAATATTTATATTCTATCATATTTATATAGAAGTGTGGCGTTCTATTGTATGGAAAGAAGGTGATATATTGATTCCGTTTGGCGGTTATAAATATTCAAGGGATAACTTAAAAGAAGATGACGCAGACTAATATGTTAGCGACAACGCAACATTACTTTAAAAAAAATTATGCAACAGAAAATATAAACATATAAAAATATCAAAGAATAAAAATGGAGAAAAATATAATAGCGGGATATATTTATTACAGTCTTAAAGAAAATAGTTCTTACGATGAGAATTTAAAAAGAGAAGACTATAATAATTATAGCGAGTTTTTTGAAAATTGCGGATCGCTTGTCTTTTCCGGCGCTCGTGTCGATATTGAAGAATATGCTCTATATAGAAAATTTAAGGCTCAAAAAATTTATTACTGTTTTAAAACAGGAGAAATATTAAAAACTAATTTTTTTAACTCATCAAGAGAAGATATCCTTGATATTTCAGGGATAGGTGATTTAAACGATAAGGTAAAATTTGCTCCTTGCGTTATAAAAAAAAGTTGAATTGCAGATGTATATTAACATGAAGCATAAAGTATGATAAATATAATTCAAATTAAATTTTATATAATTTAACAATACAATTTAACTTAAATTTTATATAATTCATTGATATAATTCAAATTAAATTTTATATAATTCAACTTTAAATTAATACAAATAATACAAAAAGTTAAATGGTAGGAGTCATCGGAATAGGGAATATTTTGCTGCAGGACGAAGGGTTTGGCGTCCATGTAATAAATTTTCTGAATAAAAATTATTCATTTAATTCTGCTGAAGTTCAGCTGATAGACGGCAGCACAATGGGATACGGGTTGTTTGATACAATATTGAATCTGGAAACTGCAATAATTATAGATGCGCTTAAAACCGATGATAAGCCGGGCAGCATTTACAAATTTCATGATGGTGACCTGCCTGCAAATCTTATGAAAAAAACGGCACATGAGGTAGAATTTATAGATGTTATAACTATGTGCGGTCTTACCGGATTTACCCCAAAATTAATATTTTTTGCGGTTGTGCCTCAAAACTGCGATAATGTATCTATGGAGCTGACGGAGCCTTTAAAACTTTGCATTCCGTCGGTCGCAGATGATATTTTAAAAGAACTCGGGTTGTTTAATATTACTCCGCTGCGGAATAAACAATAGCTGATTCAATAGCTGATTTGCTGTCGCATACAGTTTAGCGCGTGTTCTAATTTTTTTCACCTAAACCTAACGGAAAAATATTGTACGTATTTGAAGGCATACAGTTTACTGCGTGTTCTAATCTTTTCCAAACACATCATTGTCATAATCATCATTATTATTATTAATATCATTCAAAATATTTACTTTTATGTGAAAAAAGTATATTTTTATCGTGTTCTAATTTATTCTGACTATTTTATTAATCTGCTTATATGATGCCGCCATAGAAAGCTTGACCTAATGAAATGCCTCCGTCATTTATCGGAACTTTTTGGTTTATAAAAACAGACAGCCCCCTTTTTTTTAATTCATAATATAATTTACCTGTAAGCATGCTATTCTGAAACACTCCGCCAGATAAGCAAATATATTTTTTTTTGGTTGGTAATGATACGTCTATAATGATTGAAACCAAAGTATTTATAAATTTGTAAGCTATAGTATTTAAATTTGCGTTACTATTGCTAATACTATCATTGCTGTCAGCATTGTTGTTGTTATTGCTGTTGCCATTGCTATCACTATTGTTGTTGCCATTGCGATAGGTATTAGTATTATTGTTATTATTATATGATTCAAAAATATTTTTATTTGATTTTTTTTTTAATTCAATCAGTTCATCAAAAATGTTTAAAATTATAGGACTCCAATCAATTATAAAATTAGCAGTATCTGTATTTTTAATATTAATTTTATCAGTAAGTGTATCATTAGCATAGACGATGTTATAATTATACTTATAATTGTACTTATTATAATTGTACTTCTTATAGTTATATTTATAATTATCTTGATACCCGCCGCTTTTTTTATTTTTAGTATATTCATTTTCTAAAAATTCGCCTGTTTCGCCTGAATCAGAAACCGATAAATACTTCGAATACTCCGATACCGGCTCTAATGACGATAACGCTAAATTTTCTAAATATATAGCAGCCTCCCCTTCATATGTAATTTTCCCTTTAAAACCGCACATACATGCTACGGCATCAAATAACCTTCCTACAGATGAAGTTTCAGGAGAATTAATATCATTTTTCCATATATGATATAATTTGCGAATTTCTTCTGAAGCAAAACCTGTAATCTCTTCAATTATTGCCTTTTTAATATTATCATTATTGCCGTACATATCAATAATTTTTTCGCCTAATATTTCAAATATAAGGCTTAAAAAAATTCTTTGCGGCTGTTTAATAGCCATTTCGCTTCCTATGAGTTTAAATTTTTTAAAATTTCCGATATGTTCAAGATTTAAATAATTACCCTCAAAAAACTCCCCTCCCCATATTGTCCGGTCTTCTCCGTAACCTGTTCCGTCCCATGAAATTCCGAGAATATCTTGTTTTAAAGATAATAAATTTTCTGCCATACAAGAAATTATATGCGCTTTATGATGCTGAAGTTTGATATGCGCAATGCCAAATTTCTTAGCAAATCCTTCTGCAAATTTCGTACTTTCATATCCCGGATGCATATCGCTGACGATAGCATCAGGTTTTAAATCATAAAATTTTATTGTTTCTTTAATACATTCGCAAAAGTAATCGTATGAATTTATATTTGTTAAATCCCCTATATGCGGACTTAAAATAATTTTATCATCGTCTTTTATGCCGTAAGCAAACGTATTCTTTAAATTTGAACCGACTGCAATTATATTTCTTTTTAGTCTGCATGGAACATTAATTGCAGCAGGAACAAATCCGCGAGAGCGCCTTACTGTTATATTTAATATATTTAATTTGTCATCTGTAATACTGTTGTTATTATCGTTATTATTGTTATTATAGTTATTACCGTTATTATAGTTATTATTGTTATTATTTTTATTATAGTTATTATTTTTATTATTGTTATTATTTTTATTATAGTTATTACCGTAGCCATAATTATTGACGGCAACTATTTTGATGACTGAATCATCGCATTTTCGGTATATCTGTCTTTTGTGAATCAATAGACCGTCTACAGACGAGCCCAATTTTAACAAGGCTTCATCATCATCTGATATTATCGGTTCATCTGAAATATTTCCAGATGTTGCTATTATGGGTATATTTACAATTGAAAAAATTATATGCTGAATAGGGGTATAAGGCAAAAATGCGCCTATAGCGGTAAGGGTGCAATTTATATTTTTTGCAAGACCTCCGTGATATTTAAGCAGCACAATCGGTCTTTCTTTTGAGTTTAATAAATTAATTTCATATTCAGTGGCCTCAGCATATTTTAAGACCTCTGAAATGTTTTTGAACATAACTGCAAACGGTTTTTCAGGGCGATTTTTTATTATCCTTAATCTATTCACCGCATTCTCGTTTGCGGCATCGCACATTATATGAAACCCCCCGATACCTTTAACGGCGACTATACCGCCTTTTTTTATCAGGGTTGCAACTTTATTAAAAATATCGTTATAATATTGTTTGCCGTTTTTATCGATAAATCCAATTTCCGGTCCGCAATTAAAACACGCATTGGGTTGAGCATGAAATCTTCTGTTGGAAGGGTCTGCGTATTCATCTTGACATTCATTGCACATTTCAAACTGATTCATTGTAGTATTAGCTCTGTCATACGGCAATTTTTTTGTTATAGTAAATCTAGGTCCGCAATCTGTGCAATTTATAAAAGGGTATAGAAATCTCCTGTCTGCAGGGTTTAAAAGTTCCGATATACAATTATCGCATGTAGCAACATCGGGCGAAACAGCTGCTTTTCTGCGTTGAACTGTCTTTTGAATATTAGGTTTCAGATATGTTCCGCAAGACGACTCATTATTGCAATGATTCATATCCAAATTTAAATATACGCCTGAACCTGCAACTTTATTTTTATCTCTATCTTCATAAGTATCTGCATTTACTGCATCATCTATACCATTCGTTGATTCAAGTATTGAAAAATTATTAAATCCCGAAGGCTCTTCATAAATATAATCAATGTCATAAATTACCGCCAGCGAAGGTTTTTTGACATAAATATCGTTAATAAAATCGTTTAATTTCTTCTCATCTGCTTCAGCTTCTATTTTGACACCGGAAATATTATTAATTACATATCCGTTTATAGAATACTTTTGAGAAAGCCTATATATAAAAGGCCTAAATCCGACACCCTGGACAATTCCAGTTATATTTATTACTACCCGTTTAATCATTTAATTTAACCCAACTTCACCACTTTCATTATTCTAAAATTATAACCTATTGATATTATTAGATTTTATTTTTTATTTTGTAGTCCCCATAGACATTTTTATTGCCCCATAAATATAGCAATATCAATCTGTTGCTGATAATTATGGTGAAGTTGGGTTAATAAAAATTAAAAAATATTAAAATTAAAACTTTTCGTTTTATATTATACCCTGTTCAGATATAACATGAAAAATATAGAATATAAAATATAAAATATAATGCGTCAGATATACATATAAATACAATGCGTCAGGAATATATATCAAGAAATATATACAATAATGCTGTAAATCGTAAAATAGAATTGACCCTTTTCGTCATTTAAAATTGACCCCTCTTTAAAGCTAAATTCATTAATAACTGACAATTAGATTATTAGATTGTTAGATTATTATATTATTGATAATCAAAATCTTTTTATTTTTATTATTATTTCAACAGATACGCGGAAGAAGCTCTCCCGATGGAACATCCAAGAATCTTGAGATTCCATAGATATTTTTAATAATAACTTTTTTACTGAAATTGCGATAAGCACGACCTATTATTTGCGATTTTTCCCCTAACGGATTAGATATGAGAACTTTTAGCAGCTTTTCAGCATCGTTATTGCTTACTGCAAAAACAACCCTGCCTTCACATGCAAATTGATAGGGCTCTAATCCTATGAATTCACAAAATCCTCTGACATTATCCTTAACAGGTATTGTTTCCTCATCTATAAAAATATTGACATTAGAGCTTTCAGCCCATTCATTAAGAACTGCTGCTAATCCTCCTCTTGTAGCGTCCCTTATTGCCTTAACATTAAATCCATTTTTCAAAACATCATCTATCATACTCCACAAACTTGTACAATCGCTTTTTATTCCGGTGTCGATATCTATCCCTTCCCTTAAAGACATTATAGCGGCTCCGTGGTCGCCGATTTCTCCCGAAACTATTATAACATCGCCGTTATCAATATTAGAGGCAGATAAATTTTCATAAATTACTTCGCCTATCCCTGATGTATTTATAAAAATACCGTCTACCTTGCCTTTTGGTACAACTTTTGTATCTCCGGTGACAATTTTAGCGCCGGACATTTTCAATTCATCTTTTATAGATAAAATAATTTTTTCCAGATCGCTTATTAAAAACCCCTCTTCTATAATTAAACTTAAACTTAAAAATAGCGGCTTCGCACCCATAACGGATAAATCGTTTACCGTTCCGGCAACAGACAACTTACCTATATCACCTCCATTAAAAAATAAAGGTGTAACAGTAAAACTATCTGTTGTAAAGGCAATTTTTTTTGAACCGTTTGACGATATAATAGCAGCATCTTCCATTTTCAGTAATATATCGTTTGAAATGTGCTTAAATAATATATCTTTTATTAATTCAGATGTTTCTTTTCCGCCGCCGCCGTGTGAAATAAGAATTTTCTCAAAATTATTATTGTTCATTATTATTATTGAATCATTATTATTTATTATTGTTGTTTATTGCTATTGTTGTTGTCCATTATTGTTTATTATTGTTGTTTATTGCTATTGTTGTTGTTCATTATTGTTTATTATTGTTGTTTATTGCTATTGTTGTTGTTCATTATTGTTTATTATTGTTGTTTATTGCTATTGTTGTTGTTCATTATTATTATTTATTATTATGATTATTGTTTATTATATTATTATTGTTGTTGTTTATTACTATTATTATTTAATTATTATCGAATCATTATTTTTATTTAATATAGGAGATTCATATTTACTGTTTAATGCGGTTCGTATAATTTATATATCGGCTGATCCTAATCTGATATAATAAATAATATATAACACCTGATATAGATATCTGATATAGTATATAACTATAATAACTTTAATAAATATTATAATAAATACAATAGGCAAATACCCATTGATTAGAAATCATCAAAATATTTAAAATAAGCAGCGCACGCTCCTTCATGCGACACCATACACGCTCCTATAGGATTATCCGGGGTGCATAATTTTTTGAAAAGCGGACATTCATTAGGTTTGAGTTTGCCTTTTAATATATCGCCACATTTGCAAACTTGATTCTCAACTACTTTATTGTTAGCAAGATTATCAAAAATATAATCCCTAAATAAACTTTCTGCATCAATATCTTTAAATTCTTCTTTTAATTTTAAGGCACTTTTAGGAATATAGCCTAATCCTCTCCATTCAAAACTATCTCTGATTTCAAAATATTTATTAACAAGTTCCTGAGCTTTTTTATTGCCATTTTGTTTAACAGCGCGCGTATATCCTATTTCAATTTTCGAAAATCTTCTATTTATTTGTTTTGCAATCATTAATACAGACATGAGAATATCAAACGGTTCAAATCCAGAAACTACAACAGGTTTTTTATATTTAACAGCAATATTGTTATATATTTCGACACCCGTTATAACACTGACATGACCTGGGCCCACAAAACCGTCTATTTCGGAATCGCATAAATCGAGAATTGCTTCAATAGGCGGAGGTACTAAAACATGGTTTATATAAAAATAAATATTTTTAATGCCGTGCGCTTTAATCTGTTCTATTAAAGCTGCCGTCATAGGAGCTGTTGTTTCAAATCCTATAGCGTAAAAAATTATTTTTTTATTTTTATTTTCTTGAGCTAATTTAATAATATCTAAAGGCGAATAGACCATTCTTATATCTGCGCCGTTTCCCCTTTCTTTAATAAGCGAACTTTTGCTGCCTGGAACACGCATCATATCGCCATACGTTGTTAATATGACGTTTTCTAATCTACTCAAGTATATTGCAATATCAATTCTGGAGACAGGCATCACACAGACCGGACATCCGGGTCCGTGTATAAAATCTACGCTGCGGCTAAGCATTTTATTAAGGCCGTATTTCATAATAGAATGTGTATGTCCGCCGCACACTTCCATTATTTTAAATTTTCTGTTATAACTGCCTACCTCTTCGTCTATAAGTGAAACCAATTTTAATACGTTTTCTTTTTCTTTAAAATCGTTATAAATATCAAACATAGTAAAAAGTGAAAATTTAACAATAGTATTCAGTAACGTCTTAATTTAGATTAATTATTTTACTGAATTTAATTTTATTTTATTTTTATGTAATTTTATGTAATTCCATTCTATCTGTATAATTTTATCTCATTGTATTCTATGCTATTTTATCTTAAATAAAAAAACACTTGACATTTGTATGCTATTTACTATAAATTATAGAATATATTTACTAAATTTTATTAAATATACTTGCTGTTATTTATATAGTATTTTATTTATTATATTATATATATTTTAATAATTATATCATCTATCATTATTATTTATCATTATTATTATAGATATATTATTAAATTAAATAAAGTAAATAAAGTAAATAAAGTAAATAAAGTATAATATCTCATTTTTGTTTTAAGATTGCGGATATAATATAATTGATTTTTGCTTAGCGGTATTTATAATGTAAGTTAAGTTAGTGTTGCCAATATATTTTATCTGCACTTCGTTTATGGGGCTGTAACTCAGTTGGCAGAGTGCTTGCATGGCATGCAAGATGTCGTCGGTTCGACTCCGATCAGCTCCACCAGTTAAAACCGCAGTAAATAAGCACTTTCAAGCAATATACTTTCTCTTGACAATATCCTTGAAAATGGTAAAATAAGGTCAAATTTAGTAAAATATTGTCCCAAATTTGTCCCATTTTTAAGGAGAGTAAAAATGTCAGAGAATATCAGGCTGCGCGGTAAATATTACTATTACGATATGATGATTGACGGCGTCCGATACAAAGGAACGACCAAAACGACCGATAAAAACCTTGCCGAAAAGATAGCCAGCACGATAAAGAGCGATATACTCAGGCAAAAGCATGACTTGCCGACAGTCGTTAATTACGCCAACAATTATACTTTTCAGGATTTATGGGAACAATACTTAAAATCGCAAGCGGTAAGCATAGAAACGGTAAAATTAAGGCAACACGTTGCAAAGCACTTTTTGCCGGTATTTACAGACAAGTCTATAAAAATTATAACGACGGATTTCATAGAAACCTATCAGCTAAAGCGTAAAATTGAAACAATGTCATTACCAAAAAACAAAGACAAAAGGGACTCGGAAATATCATACCGGCTTATCAATATTGAAATTGCTACATTATACAATTTCTTTGCTTTCTGCATTAAAAAAGGTTATCTTGAAAAGAACCCCGCAACCGGCATTAAAAAACTTAACGAATTATCCCGCCTTAAAACTTTATCCGACTCTGATATCGACAAGCTCATCGCCGGCGCTACTAATAAACTTACAAGAGATTTAATAACCTTTTTAATTTACACCGGTTGTCGTAAAGGCGAAGCATTAAACTTAAAATGGGACAATGTTGATCTTCAAAATAACATTATCGCAATTAAAGCTACTAAAACTAAATACGACAGATATATTCCTATATCAAAGCCCTTAAAAGAGCTTTTAACCGGCATTGAAAAGAAAGACGACTGTTCGTATGTCTTTAACAAAAATGGAGTTAAAATCGGCAATTTTAGAAAGTCTTTTATAACCGCCTGCAAAAACGCCGGAATTAAAGATATGCATATCCACGATTTAAGGCACGTATTCGCAAGTAAAATGGTAAAGAACGGGACGAGCCTTTATATTACGGGGGAGCTGTTAGGACACCGGACAACCCAGATGACGAAAAGGTATAGCCATTTAGTGCCGGAGACCTTGAAAAAAGCCGTTGACGACGTTTGGGGGAAGAAATAATTGGTGTTTTTATATTGCCTTGCATTTAATTAGTTTTTTAAAAAATACTCTTTCGTTATTATAGCAATGACTTCCACCAAAAGGGCATTTACCTTTCTATTTTTATAAGAATGTGCTTTCGGTTCGGTCTTAGCTAAAATTTTTCTGTCTTTATCAATTTTTATTCCTTTGAAGGGATAGTGTGGTCTAACAATTTTTTATTTCAATTTTTTTATATCGCAATATAATGTTTTCAAATGTTCATCAGACATATCTAAAATTGGTTCATACATAAATGAATTAAAATGAATATTTTCTGGGGTCATAAGGATCACTCGTTCTAGTATTTTGATATTCTCTTGTTCAGTGCGAAATTTAACCTTAAATCTCTCAAAAAGCTTCCTCGTTTGATTTTCTGCTGCTTCGCTTTTGCCATTTATCTTGTCTAACATAAACTTTTCTGCTCTTAGCCTGATGGCAATAGCGAGAACAACTTTATTTTCTAAATTTATACTTTCAGGCGCTATTAAACAGGCATCTGATATATTAAAAATAAGTTCTGTAATATTTTCGCTCTCATTTGTCAAAATTAACTTAGTTGACTTTAGATTAGGAAAGACATTACGGTAAATATTTTTCAGATCACTTTTAAGAACGGAGTCAGAATCTGATTTAGCGTGTAGCAGTGATGTTAATTTCAAATAATCAGGATCAGCATCGCCTTTAGTGTATTCAATAAGATTTCTTACAAACGGAATTGACGCTATAAGTTTTTTATCATCATCTAAATGCTCCATCCAGTGTTTAAATGGATTTTTTATATACTCTGCTTTTGTAATTTTTATTTCTTCAGCCGTCTTTTCAACCATTAAACAATTATCATATGGAACAAACCTGCTTTGAACAGTCCTGAAAAAGTCAAAATTATGGGTCAGAATTATCTGCTTAAAATTTGTTTCTTCTGAAATGTCTTTCAAATATTCAATGATTGCATATTTGTTTTTATAATCGAAAGAATCTGCTATATCATCAACAATAAATAGTGTCTCCAGATTTCCATCCTTTCTTGCTCTAACTTCAAAAATTATATTTAAAATATATAAAGCTCGCTTCTCTCCGTTACTTAATACTTGGAGTAGCTCTGATTTCTCTATGGAAGTTTCACTGATTGAGTCTTTAAATACGAAGCCAATACTGGGGACATCTCTTTTTAAAATAACATCATCCTGATTTCTCATAGTAAGCATAAATGGGACAAAAAACCTTTTATTAAAGATATCTATTACACTTCTCCATTGCGTTTCCTCTATTTTAGCTTGTTCTATTATCTTATCTAACCCACTTTTTCCATCGTTATACACTTTCAAGAAATTCTCATATAGGCTTTTTTGGCTTTTGAAATATGATACCCACAATTTTTGCCTGAAGTTATCAAGATTTTTTAACTCTGGCAGAATTTTAAGGTTATTTAATAAATAATCTCTAAAGTCGCGTAGCTCTTTATTTGCTTTTAGTTTGCCGTCTAACTCATCAAAAACTTTCACTAAATCAGGGTTAGTTAAAATGGCGGTTTTTTCTTCATCTATGACTTTTTCAAGTTCTTCTTTGGTGTGAATTTCGTTCTTACTTTCTTTTGTATTTAAAGAAACTGAATGCTTTGCTTCAAAAAATCCATTATCCATTAGACTTTTTGCGATAGCTGACGCATTATTATGATTAAAAACACCTTTTTTAAAATATTTTGAATCAATAATTAATTCATCATATTTTTCAATATACCGTTTAATTTTTTCTTTAAAATCCTTAGTGTTTAAAAAATTTAAAACCTTTTCATTAAAAATTTCTTTATAACTAATCTCAGAATATATAGGCTCTGAATAGTCCATAACTTCTTTTTCTACTCTTCCGAGAGAATCAAACAGTCTATTGTCTTCACTTGTAAAAGTTTTAGAAATTTCTTTCTCTATATTGTTCCTAAGTCCTGATAAATTTTTTAATTCTCTCAGCAACCTTTCTTTTTCTTCGTCAATTCCTAAATAAATTTTGTCATATTTATTTTTCAATTCCTTATTTACTAAAAGAGTGGACATTTTTTCTGATGTAAACGCCTCATTATATGCTTCTATAACAAAAATTTCCTCTTTAACCAAATCGCTTCCATCTTCTTTCTTGATTTCACGAATTGTTTCTCTTTCAGGAAATACTATATCCTCTGAATTTGATCCGAAACTCAAGTCTTGGAACGTTTTTGCAAATGAAGTTTTCATGACCCCGTTTGGAGCATAAATTGCGTATGTATTGTGATGCGATGTGTTGTCACCCGAAAAATCAAATTCTTTTTCTAACTTCTTAATTCCATAGCAATTTTTTAGTTTTAGCTGTATTTTTTCCATAACATTACTTTACTGCGCATTGCGTTTAATCGAACACTAGTTTAATTTTTAATTAAAAACAATTCAAAACGGTAATATCCTAACTTAAATAATTACCGTTGTTTTTTTATATAACAAAGGCAATTTGTCTTGTCTCATCCTGAATTTAGTTCCGTGATTATGTCCCGTACGGGCATCGAAATCTACTAAAACGTTCGCATTTTCGATTTGGTTTAAAAATCCTTCAAAATTGAATTTTTCTAACATCATAACCTTTGAATACCAATAAAACTCTTTTTTCTTATCAGTTTTAACTTCCGCTTGCACATAAAAACAATTTAGTAGTTTAGTTCCTGCTTTATGTTCTAAATCATCAAAACCCCAATATGGTTGCGGTTCTAATTCTTCTAATCCAATCCTATCCTCTACCGATTTTAACCATTCGGAATGTCTTGCATCAACGGCTTTTGAATCAAAAGAAATTAAAACTTTTCTTTCCTTCCTGTCAATAACAACCATAAAACCGCGATCGCTTCGAGATAGCCCATGGATAGTCTGCCGAAAACTCATTTCGCCCTCAGGATATTTTTTGCCAGATTCTCCATGCGCCCAACCGTATTTTGGCAATAAAATTTGAGGAACAAAACGAATTGCACGCGGTGAAGGTTCAATATGAAACAAAGTGGTTAAGGATGATGAGTTAATGCGTTGAGATTTTAATTCCCATTCCGCCGCATTCGGTATAGGCAAATTGTTTTCTTTAATACCAAGCAAGTCTTCTAACGTATTGCCGATTCCGCCGTGATTACCTTTTCTGGCATTCTGGATCCATCCCGATGCAGAAATTTCTTTTAATTTTTCGATTAATTTCGGCTTTGTATAAATTATAGGTTCAATCATAATTAAATAATAATTTTCCTTGTCGCAGATATGATTTAATTCGTTCTTCGGCCATATTGCAGTATTCGGGGGAATTATCAATCCCTATATAGTTCCTATCAAAATTTATTGCCGAAATTGCGGTCGTTCCCGAACCCATAAAAGGATCCAAGATAGTTTTTGCGTTAGTCGATGAAACTATCCTGTCAATTAGACTAATAGGAAAAGCGGCAGGGTGATAGTTTTTCATTTCTTGAGTGAATTCCCAGACATCGCCATAAGCATTTGCTTTTTTAGATAGTTTGAATTTAGGCTTAGCTATTAAATAAATAACTTCATAAGTCGGCAAGAAATAACCGGGGTTAAAATTAAATCCCCCTTTTCTTTTCCAGATAATAATTTGCCGGACTGGAAAGCCGCTAACTATATCTTGTCTATCCTGTAAAAGTCCGGCTTGCACCCGCCATTTATGATTATAAAAAATCGCGCCGTCTTCGGATAATATTCTCATCATCTGCGTTAGACAATTTCTTTGCCATTTTACGTATTTATCGTGAGGCATACAGTCGTCATGGTGCGAATATCCTTTTTGCAGGGCAGCATTTGCCCATTTTCCGGTTTTGCTATTTTTCATACCGTTGCCGGTAGAGTTCTTTAAATTATAAGGCGGTGATGTAATAACTAAATCAATGGACTTATCGGGGATTTGTTTCATTACATCGATAGTATCTCCGCATATAATCTTATTTATAAAATCCGTCGGGAATTCCATATTTTTATAAAATTTAAAAATATTTAATATTAAAAACATAAGATGAAGAATCCTGATATATTTTTAATATTATACCAATTGTCGGCAATTATGCAAGGATTTATATATTATTTCCAAAAGAATGTTATCTGTTTTATAGAGGATACATCAGGGAATAGAACGGCTAAGATGACATATAAACGACATATTTTTCTGCGCGTATTGAAAAAGCATGTCGTTTTCAGCAGAAAAATATGTCGTTTATGGGTATAGCTATTTAGTGCCGGAGACGCTGAAAAAAGCCGTTGACGATGTTTGGGGCAAGAAATAAAAAGGTTAATGGTTTTTATACCTGTTTGTCTTTTTCCGAGCCTTAAATCGCATTATACAAAGCATTTTTTACGGTTCTACTAATATAATCGTCAATATGTCCACTTTTTCTGCTTTCAAGTTTAGGACTGAATAATTTAATAGCATTAATTACATCGTCTGGTTTAAAACCTTTTCTCAAAGCATATCGTGCCGCCTTAAAATCCAAAGCCGATAAATCTCCGTCTTTATTTCCACTTTTATAGACCTTTTCAATATATGCGCCGCACCCCGAAACAAGCGTTTTTCTTTCTCCCAGCTTAGCGGGGGGCGTGGTTATATGCTTTTTAGGCAACAATTCGATAAAACCGTTATCTATGCCGGTTAAAATTCTTTCGACGTAGGATTCGCCTTTAGTGCATGTATTGCCGGTTCCAGCATAGAGTTTTACGAACGGGAATAGTCCGTTCTTGCTGTATTTCTGCTTTCGGTTTGTAAATCCCGCCAATCTAAAAAAATGACCAATATCCGCAGAGTTTGGATCGGCGTTGTATGTTTCAGCAAGCTGTTTGCTTGCAAAAGTTTGTATATCCTTATCAAGCGGGCTATCCGATAACTTTATAATAGCCTGAAAATTATCAGGACTTGTCTGTAAAAAATAAAACGGTTCAAAACCGTCCGTGAATAATTTATCTATAGCCGGCTTTTTAATATCATCAAGTAATATATACACGCCCCCCGCCTTACAGGCGGAGAGAAAGACGTTATAGCCGTTTGCGTTTAAATATTTAAGATATTTTAAAGATTTTTCATATTCGGATAAGTTAATATCATTAAGAATTTTAACATCGCCGGTCGAGAAGTTTTTCATTTTAATAATAAACCGCGTTTCCGGCGGATACAAATTTAGTTGTTGAGTTGATTTTTCCATTTTCATAAGATTTTTTTTCTCCGCCTTTGTATTTGGGGGGTGTGACAATACTATTTTTGCCGTACCTTCTATTTAATCCTTATACTTTATTCTACTTTTGATTTAATACTTTATAGGCATTGGCAAGGTGTTGAATTTACTACTGAATCTGGCGCCGAAAGCAAGTTTTATAATGCCTTTAGGCAAGTTTTATAATGTAATTAATGTCTATAGGCAAGTTTTATAATGTCTATAGGCAAGTTTTATAATGTAATTAAGAATAAAAGTCTTCAAAATATCCCCCGTATGCTTTTCTTTTCAGCCATTCTCCGATAAATTCCGTCCAATCCTTTTGCGTTAAATTTTTATAGTCACTTTTTCTTACGGCCCAATTTTCCATTTTCTTGATTTCTTCGTAGATGTTGATTTCTTTGTATTCTTCTTGGTAGCGCTTAATTAGGTTATCAGAGATAGCGAATCTTTTATTTTTTGCGTCAAATAATATTTTTTTAACATCGCTTCTAATTTTGGATTGTTTTCTTACTATATTGAATACAAGTTTTACAACCTTTTTGGATTGTTTTATTAATCCAATTTCTTCTATTTCTAAATCGGTTCCGGTCATATTTATTTTATTTAAAATCATCTGGTTAATTTCTTTAAATTTTTTATTTTCGATACTTAAAAGTTTTTTAAATTCATCTATTCCGACGCGCCAGCGGAAATTTAAATTTCCGCCCAATACCGACGTAAAAATTTCATATAATCTAATATTGTATTTGCTGTTCATTTGAATTATGTGATTTACAGGATATGCTGTGAAATTTTTACGTAAATTTAATAATAAGGGGTCAAGTTCTGGATTTAGACTTATTTCGACAATGCCCTTTTTACAGCTTGCTTTCGTAAACCAGCTATAAATCGTCCAGCAGTCTTCTTCTATGGTCTCTATAGGTTTGGAAAGAATTGCTTTAAATTCTTTGTTTAAATAATTTGAATTTTCTTTGCCGACGCCTATAATATTAAGAAATTTTTTAGCTGGCAGTCGTAAAGGTTTAAATGATATGTCGTCTTTAAAAATAAATCCAAGACATACGAGAATAATTTTCATTTGAACTAAGCTTAAATTGCATTTGGTAAAAACTAATTTGTTGTCTTTTTTAACAAGCAAGTTTTTGTTATCTTCTCTGATGTAATCTAATCCGTCGAATTCGTTTCTTTTTTCTTCTCCTATCAGATTTATTATTTTCATTTTTTAGCAACCTTTAATTTATATAGATAAAGCCTTTTTAACTTTTACAAGATCTATTCGGGCTTTATTATTTTTAAACACATTTTTTGTAATGACATTTACGGCCAATAGTTTGTTTCTGTCCATAAACGATTCAATGTCCGATAATTTAAACCGATAGCGTGATTTTTTTCCGCAAGAGGACGGAAGGCGATAGGCTGTAATCTGACCTGATGTTGCCAAATTTGCGAGCGTTCGCGGGCTGACTGATATAATTTCCGCCGTTTCTTTTAAAGTTAGATATTTAAGTTCTGTCATTTTTTCTCCGTATATTTTATATATACGGTTTTTTTTGAGATACTGAAAAATTAATTATTAATTTTTTTGTATATTTTTAAGAAATACGTTCGGGAGCAATTTATTTTGTATTTTTTTTCTGCATACTTTTTTAATTCTGCAAAATTCAAATTCCGTTCCTGTTTTATTAGATAAAGCTTAGGCATGAGCTTTATTAAACTTTCCAGCCGCGGCGATTCTTTAGATTTTCGGCGGAGTTTTTTAAGATGATTTTCAAAAATACCCAAACTTTTATAATCGCCGGCAGTTAGGATATATCCGGTAGTCCTTTTGCTTTGTGATTGCAATTTTAATAAATTTAAAACCTTGTCAATAGCCGTATTGATGGCATTATCTAAGACGTCGTCATCGATAATGCAGAGCTTGCCGGTAAGGCGCAGGACTTCCAAAAGCGCCGGGATTTTATCTTTTTTCTTTTTTAAGATTTTCTCCAATTTTTCCGTGTTTATCATTTTGAATACACCCCTTCGATTATTTCGTTTCTGTTATGTCCGAGTTCAAGGCTCGTTGCGTGAATGGCTTCAACGCGCGAATAGCCGGCTTTTTCAAATGTATTTATGCAATCAATCGCATAATTATGTCTTAGAGCGTGAATTGACCCGCTATCGCCTAAAACCGCCCTGATTTCATAATTTATTTTTGAGCCGGAAACGGCGTCCCCGAATTTCGATAAACTATTTTCTTTCAAAAATGCTTTAATATCTGAAATTAAAGACTTATCGTGTATCATAGATACAACCCTGTCTTTGCCTCCTTTTCCGCCCAAAATTTCAATCTTATTATTTTCTTTTAAATTACTTTCCGATAATTTAAGAATTTCAGATTTTCTTAAACCTGCCGACAAAGCGCACCGGACGGCAAGGCTTGTTGCTTTGTCCTGAATATTATTTAAAAGTTTATCTACGGTTCCTTTGTCGTAAGCCCGAATGTCTGCATGCTGTAAAGATTTATGCTCTGATTTAAAGGTTTCGTTCAAGGCAAAATTATATGTCCGGTTTAAATTATGCGACTTAGAATAAGCATTCAGGGCTGTTTCAAATTTATTTAATGAGGCTTTGTCGAGCTGAAATGTTTTATGCGCCACATCTGCTTTTATCCTGCTTTCAAGATAGCTTATAACGTGCTTGCTTTCTGTTTTTGTAAGGTCTTTTAATCCAAAATTTTCCTTTGCCCAATTAGCAAATCCGGCTACGGAATCACGATAATTATCCATAGTCGTTATTCCGTATATTCCTGTTTTTTCGGCGATTTCGTGAGAACCGTGCGCGCCTGAAAGGCGGGCAGATTCTTTAGCAGAATGTTTAGACTCTCCTATATATTTTATTTCCTTGAAAATTTCCGTAACTTGCCAAGATACCGTTCCTCTCATTTTAAACCTCCAAATTTAAGTTTTAGACAAGACTATAGCGTCATTTTCCGAGATACTCTTCGGAAAAAAGTTAAGACGGAACATTTTTTTAAAAGGTCGTTGTCCTTTTGTTTATTTTTTCTCAACTCTGAGAAATGAGCGCATAAACGGCGCATAGGTGAAGCAGCACAAATTAAAAAAAGCCCATGAGAGCTTTAACAGAAAAAAAATGGGATTGTGAAACTAAGGAATGACCGCATTAACTGGGTAATGCAGTTTTACTATATATGATATGTTTTGAATCTCGATTTTCCCGGATGTAGCACGGGCGTTAGGATGCAAATCTTTCTCAAGCGCAAGCGTAGCTTGCGGGAGGTGTGGCAATATAAAAGTTGTGAGATTTGCGAGTAGGCGGCGACATGAAGCAAACCGCAAAAAGCGATAATCCAAGAAAAATAAAAGTATTCCTACACCTGAAACAGGCAATAAAAATAAGTTTAAATTTAATTTAAAGGATTTTTTTAAAAGATATATTTTATTAATTTTTTTATCTTGCTCGTTTCTGCTTTTGCAGTGCAATTAATAAATAAATAATAAAATATTATAGTAGTATGCGATAAAAAATAAAGAATAAAGCTATCGCATAATTAGTGAAGTTAAATAATCCCTGAAATGAAACTGGCTTAATTATTTAACTTAAATTTCAATAGACTTTAAATGTTCCGAGAGAAAAAGTCAAAGTTTCTTTGGGTTTGGATCCAAAGGCTTATTGTGCTTTTTTGGTTAAATTTTCCGGCTGTTAGCTAATTATTAAATAAAATTTAATAAACATAATCCCAAAAAATTATGTGCATTGCCGGTAGTCAATTTTTTTTTCAGCTCAGAGAGCGATAAAAATTGAGAAAAAATCATAGATATATTTATAGGATACCAGATATTTAAAAGTTGTCAAGAGGAAAATTAAAATAAATTAAAATATTTTTCATTTTTAACGTTTGCTTAACTCTAAAATAAAAATCCTACCCCGCTAAATCATGCGGGAGTAGGAGAATAAATAAATAAGATATCTTTATTTTTGACAATATTTTTGCATTTCTATTCGTTAAGGCATAAAAGGAAACGGCGAGCCCGTCCCAGGCATTCTCGAAGAAAAATCCGATGCATTGGAAATCCTGCCGGTAAATGTGTTGTTAATCATAACATCGCCTATGGGAGCTTGCGCATATTTAACTCCAAGTTCGCAATTAAAATAATCGTTTTGCAAATAAACAGACCCGAAGCCGTAAACCTTTGCTCCCACCGGAGCAGAAATCTTAGAATCGATTAAAATCAATTTGCCGTGCACTATGAATCCGTACGAATTTGAAATTACATGAACATCTCTTAAGGTAGTGCGGCCATAAATTTCTATCGGTCCGTTCATTGTTTTTTTTGCATAACCTAAAGCGGGACTTAAAATAATAGATAAAGCAAAAATAATTAATAAGATTTTTTTCATTTTTTCTCTTTTAATAAATTAGATTAAACAAAGTAGTAGCCTGTTAATGCATGCGTCATCTAAAAAATAATTTAACGTCGCAATATGGAGGAAATAAATGTGACTTTATATCTTTATATCATTTACCCCCCACTCGCACATAGTAGCGAGAGCGGGGGGTAAAATAAAACTAATTAATTATTGCCTTTATTTGCTAAATCATATTCGCTAACCGCCTTCAAATCAAAATATAATTTTTTTGTTTAATATAATTTTTTTTTTATTTTGTTTACTATATTAAGGCAAGAAGACGCGTCCTTATTGGCACCCGCTTCTTTAAAAAACTTGTAAGCTTTTTCAAAAGATATCATCGCATTATTTAAGTTGTTCCCTTTCTTTAGATAACGGAATCCTAAAAAAAGGTGTCCAGCACCTATCATCAATTTATTGCCAATCCTTTTTTCTATATTTATACCTTTAATTATATAATTTTTGGCTTTAGAATAGTTGTTTATGTATGTATATGCACTTCCAAGCTTTAAAAAATATTCACCAGTTTCATAATGATTGTCTATATTTTCGTCCAAAATTAACGCCTTTTTAATAAATTTTATAGTTTCAATATAATTATTCATATCAAAATAGTCCGTACCTATATTGCCATATGAATTAGCTTTGTCTTTTTTGGTTCTTGCTAAGGCTAAAGATTTTTCATCATAATAAAGCGCTTTTTGATAATTATCTTTTTTACGATATGTAACAGCTATTTTATTATTTAAATTAGCACTTTCATTGTTTACATTTTTGAGTTTTCTTTCAAGCGTAAGCGACCTATTATAATATAAGAGTGCATTTTTTTTATCTCCAATATTAGAATATATCCTGCCTATCCAGTTATAAACAATCATTAATCTATTTTTTTTGTTTGTAAAAGAAATAGCTTTTTTAAAAGAGTTAATTGCGGGTGGATAAATTCCAAGTTTATAATAAGCCTCCCCTAAACATAAATGAGCATGAAAACTATGAGAATGTTTTTTTACAGCTCTGAGCCCATATCTTTTTGCAGTTCTATAAGACTGTCCTCTAAGATGATTAAAACATTGAGTAATAGAATTACGTGAAGCGTAAGACTTAACAACAAAAATAAACATAAGGAATACGGCAAATAGTAAAATTTTTTTAATCATAATCACTCCTTTTTATATTATTACTATTTTTAATAATTTTTAATTTAATTATCCTAAAACTTCATTGCGGCTTCTAACTTTATTCCATTTAGCACATACACGAATACAGTTCCTATATAAGCTCCAGTATTTGCGATAATCCTATATCCGTAATAATTAGCACTTGCTTTGCCGAATTGACGGGCTTGAACTATAGTATTCTTTATAACCGGCTTTATTCCCCTCGGCAAATTATTCCAACCTGCCATATTGGTATTTTTAACTTCCGCAATATTGCCGCCACATATCTTATAATTTTCAATCGCCCAGTATGCCGGTTTAGGAAAGCCCTGCGTTCGCCTTATTATGCTTATTAGCTTGCAGCCGGACATAGTAGTCGTAATAGGTATAGCATCATAGTTATAAGCTCCATGTGTGTAAATATAAGGACTGTTTGAGTTGTAAACCCGCATAGCAAGTTTATTGAAGTTTGAATCTGACTGGTTATATGGCGGATTCAGAATGCCAAAGGCGTATGCTGTATTTGCGGAAAAAAGGATAAAGATAAATATAAATATTTTTAATTTTGATTTATTCGCCATTAATATTAACCGCTATTTTTATTTAAAGTCAGCTATGGTATGCTCGTATGCCAGTCTGATTTTTGATTAATAAATTAAATAATAAATAAATTATGTTTATAATATTTTAATTTAACCTACGTAAATTAAAGCACCCCCCCCCCAGAAATGTCAAGAACTTTTTTTAAAATATTTTTTATTTTATCTTATACGGTTCTGTTTGTATTTGACTAAAAAACCCGTCAAATACAAACAGAACCTACACTTGCCGTATCCGGCAAAATTTGCTTATAGTGTCATGCAGAGTGTCATTTTAGGGTGGTTTTTGCTTGCTTCGTCCCTGTTTTTTCTTACTCCGTTATCACGCCTACGGCTTAATAACTCCGGCGAAAAAAGAGCGGGACTACGGCGCAAAAACTTTTAAGTGCATTATTAAGGGGGGTTCGCTTTGGCGACAAAGCTACCCACTTATACCCCCAAGAAATCGGGAATGGGTAGATAGAAAACCATTAATCTTTCTTAATCCAAGATTTAATTAATAATAAGTCTGCTATTTGATTAAGTTTTTCAAAGCTAAACGTTCCGTTTGAACGAACCGCTTGCTTCGTTAATTTTTCTTTTTCCGATTCAGAAATACCGATTTCAGAAGCAATTCTATAAAATCTTAATAATTTATCAACCGTTCTTTTAGACTTATCTGAAAAAGATTGCAATGTAAATTCTCTAAATTTATTTTTCTTCCTTCCGCGTTTTTGTATTATATTAGGATCACCTGTCCGGCGATTTCTGGCATAGTGCATAGAGCAATATCCGCTTGCTAATATTTCTTTATCACAATTTTCAATTTTACATTTCATACGGTTATTTTAACAAATTTTTTGCAATATTGCAATTATTTTGTTAAAATATTTTTACTCGTCAAAATAATATTATAACAAGTAACCGATACTTTTTTAGGAATTTAAAGCAGGGTTTTAATCTTAAAACTAATCCCTTTAGATAACTTTAGACGGCAACGTGGTTCCAGATTCTGGAATGACGTTGCCGTCTTTTGTTGACGACACAGTTATTAAAACAGGTAAGAAAAAAAGCGTAGTTTACGAAGGGCTTGACCGAGATAACAATATCTGCTCTGAAGCCAAAGAAGCCATTAAGGCTAAACAAATACCTAAGACGCAGGCTAATAAAATCGCCAAATTAAGCCAAGACGACCAAAAGAGAATAGAAGAGAAAATAAATATAATTATTTTATTTCATTCATTTTATTTTTCTTTTTTAAAAACTTTGGTATAATAACATTGTCTATTAATTTAATTACTTTTAATTACTTTTAATTACTGGAGCTTTAAATGTCCGCTGAGAGTATTAAAGAAAACGCTATAAGAAAAGTCATTCAGGAACTAATCGTCCCGAATTTAAGTAAAATCATAAACAAACAGGATATTCTTGAAGAAAAGATAAATTCTACTAATACAAGAATAGAAGCTATGGACATCAAGATAGATTCGCTTAAAAACAAAATAGACGACAACGACGAAAAAATAGATATAAAGATTACTGCCCTTTCCGAAAAAGTGAACTATATGAATAAAACAAACGAAAGGTTATTTGATATTATTTTTCATTCTACCGGCAAAGAAAATAACTGCCCAAAATAGCCCTTTTGTCTCAAATTTGTCCCATAGCATTTTTTATAAAGAAAATAACTTAATAATATTAATAAGTTATTAGTTGTAATAGCTTGCATGGCATGCAAGATGTCGTCGGTTCGACTCCGATCAGCTCCACCAGTTAAAACAAGCGATTTTAAGCCTTTCAAGCCTATTTCACCATTAAAAAATGTCTTGCCTTAAATGTTAAAAAGTGATAAATTTATGTAAAATTATGTAAATTTTAGATACAAAAACAGATACACTTTTTTACTTATGAATATATTCAAAAGAGGCAATATTTACTGGTGCAAGTTCAGAGGAATAGATGACAAATTATAGGTAATAATCGTGCTTATTTTGTAAAAACTAAATTATTTTAAATAATTTATATTTCTTTACCGTCCTGCAATTTTGCTTTCGATTTCCCTGAATAGGTTAAGGCTTTCCAGCGCTTCTTCTTCATCTATTTTTTGCATTGCGTAACCGACGTGAATAAGCAGATAATCGCCCATCTTGACCTGCTCTTCTAAAAGCATCGTAGAAACGAGCCTTTTAGAACCCATAGTATCTACAATGACGGTATTATCGTTTTTTATTTCTATAACTTTAGATGGAATCGCAAGGCACATTTTGATTTTAAACCTTTATTTATTTTATTGTATTTTTGATTTAATTTATTGTATTACCAACGCAAAATTAAATCAATTATAATGTGTTGCAATTTAGGTTTTCAGTTTTCAGCTTATCACCCCGTCCATGTATTAAAATTATTTTTTTAAGCATGGACGGCGGTTTATTTTTTACTATTTATACGGGTATAACCGTACGTTCCCACGATTCGTTATTGCTTTCAGCCGTCGCCAGATAAAACGCCAGCACGGCGGTAATAAGACCGAAATATCCGCCTATGACGGTATCATAGCAATTCCCGTCCAGAAGCCGACCGCAAGCAGATAAAAAGTCGCCGTAAGAAATAAAAAAATAAGCATAAGCGCCTTGGCTTTTTTTAAAGACGCAACCCACATAAAAGTGGTAAATAAACCCCACAAGAAAAGATACCAGCCGATAAAAGCTCCCGTTACTCCTTTTGAAAAGAATAAAACAAATAATGCAAAACTCCACCAGAACGCTCCGTAACCGCAAAACGCGGTCATGCCGAAACTGTTACCCCTCGGCATTTCCATAAGTCCGGCGGCAAACTGCGCCGCACCGCCGAATGCAAACGCACATCCAAGAACCATGGGCATATTTGCGCCGGTAAACCACCCGATGTTAATCATGCTAAGTAAAAACGTCGTTAGAGCAAATCCTGAAAGTCCCAGCGGAGCAGGGTTAGCTAATTTTATTTCCATAAATCTACCTCCATGAATTAATTAAAAGTTGATATGTAAAAATCCGCCTACATCATATATATTTTCCTTTCAGTTTCTAAGTTTAGGCTATACACCGTAGCCGACCCATATTCAGCCCCAGTGTTTACCGTCAATAAACATAGGAACGCCGACGTCGCTTATTACTTCTCCAGTATCTCTTGGATAAGTCTGAACTATAAGGTTATCTGTGTTTCTTGCTACCGCAAGACCGACCGGGTCATTGAATATCCTCATCGACCTGTTGCCGGTTATATCCTTTGCGTAATCGCCCGTAAGCGGCTTATCGTATATAGAATTATGCGCCGCCGCATATCCGTTCGCGTCAATCAGCAAAAAATATTTAAAACTGTGGTCCTTTCCGAGGTATTTATCTTCTATCGGCTGAATCCGTCTTTTTACAAAATCGGTAAATTTTGTTTTATATTTCTGGGGATTAGTATTTGCGACCGGAGCATAATTTCTGTCCCACAGGTCGTAAGACGAAACCTCGCCGTTTTTAATCGAATCCTCTATTATTTTAACTATTTCGCCAACAGCTTCCTCCGCTAATTCCGCAATTTTTTCGATATGTGCTCCGACTTTAACTTTTTTCAGGATGTTTTCGGATTTTTCTGAAATTTTGCTTATTTCTATACTTTTGGAACTTAAAACGTTTAATTTTTCGGAAATATCTTTCACGGATTGCGACATATGCAAGACGGTCTGCGAAACTGTATATTCCGCATCCAACTTAACACGGTTTACATTTTTAACTGAACACCCATTACGGAAATTACTGGACACCCTTTTCGTAATTAATTTGATATTTATTTAATAAAAAAGGGTTGGTTTTTTTATTAATTTTTTTTATTAAATAAACTTTTTTTATTAAATTAATTAAATTGATTTATTTTATCAAGTTATCAATAATTTATTGACTAAAGATGAATAGTATTATATGAAAAAATAATAAGAATTAACTCTGAGATAAGCGTCCAGTTAGAAACATAAAGGGTGTCCAGTAGTTCCCGTAAACGGCGTCCAATAAGAACGGAATACACAGTTGCTCTTAAAAAGATTTATAAGCTGGTCCGTTTTTCTTTGCATAATAACGTAACAAGGGATATTTATCTAAAACTTACGGTTCTATTGTTTCTATTTTGTCTATTTTGTCAAAATCGGTATCATAACTATAAATTTCAGTTATGCCTTTTGATTTCATAATTGAAGCATTAAAGGCATCGGCAAAAGGTATATTTTTTTCTGCAAATAATTTAAGAGCAAATATAAAAGCATCTTTAAATTCAACAACCAATCCGTCAAGATTGATAATGGCTGTCGTCATTTCTCCGATATCTTTTCTTGAAACTTTATAAAACTTATCAAGTATAAAAATTAATTCAAAAATAACTAGAGGGCTTGTCGTTACCTTTTCTTTGCCATCTTCTACTTTTTTTAAAAGCAAAAAAACCTTTTTAGCCTTTTTGGCGTCGTCGTTAGTGAGGTAACGAAGAAAAATATTCGTGTCTATAAAACGCATAATATTATTTTTTTATTCCCCCAGCGACACTTTCCTCAAACTCCTTCCTTATTTTTTTAAATTCCTCAGGTCTTTCTTTTGGTGTTACCTTTCCGAAATACTGAACTATATTTGAAGTAAACGGTATGACCTCTATTAAACCTTGTTTTATTCTAAAAGTAACGGTATCTTTAGATTTTAATTTTAACATATCTCTATATTTTTTTGGAATAGTTATCTGACCTTTACTGGTAACAGTTGTCTTTTCTATTATTTTTGGCATAAGCCTTTTCATCTCCCTTTAATATAATCTATATAATATAATCTTAATAATACTTATAAATTTAAGTATTATTTAATTTTATATCATACTAAAATAAAATGTCAACTTTAAAACAACACCTTAACCCTGCAATAGAAAGTTGTCTACTACATTCTATTTTAATCCGAATTCTTTAATAATCTTTGAAAATCCGGGAAGGTATATATAATAAACATCACTGCGTAACTTTTTCAGTATAAAACCAACGATGCTTTTTTTGCCAGCCGTCCTGTTAACCGATAGTTTCACTTATCGTTAATAGCCATTATTAAGTATTGCAAAAACGGGTTTTAAAAAAACGTTTGACATTAAATAAAGTTAAGGTTATAACTAAATAAATATAAATAAGCCTTATTGGCGGTTTTATTGGTAGTGTAAAATATCTTGTGTAAATTCTATCTGGTAAAAAAGGTGCGCCTCCTATAAAATAGTTATGTCCAAATAACATTAAAGAAAGACAACACCAATGGAAATCAACAAAGAAAGTTTAAATTCTCAAAATAGGTTTTTAACAATGGCCTAAAAAAGAAAGTGAATCCAAAAATAAGGCTTTTAGCGGTGTTGATTTCTGCGCTTTTAGCCACTTATTTTCTTAAGGCATATTTGACTTTGTAGATGCTAAGATCTTTTAGCGTCGTTCCGGTGCTTTTATTCTAGAATAACACCGTTATTTTGATTATCTTTGTGCGTATATTCATCGTTGTTTATGTGTGGCTATTATATAAGAGTATTGTATAGAATAGAATAGAATAGAATAGGCTTTAAAATGTGGAAATTCATAAATAAAAAATGGAAACATAACATGAAAAAATTTTATTTAATATAATGGCTACGGCAATTTTTTAGGATCAAAAAGGTTTACTGTGGACAACGGTTATGTTGCCGTTTTAATACAGATAGGTTTATTGGGATTTATATTGTGATTTTCATTTTTATTTGCAATATTCGGTTATATTCTAAAGAAGTTTTGTGAAAATGAAACGGTGGTGGGTCTTATGAGCGTTGCCGTGCTTAGCTCTATTTTTGTTTCTAATATGTTTGACAATACTTTTATGATTGCAATGCCGGCAGTTTACTTGTTTATTTTGTCGGACTCACGATAAGGAAAATTTGTTCAAGTATTGCCATATTTTTTTCGTAAAACTTTATACTATTTGTACATTTTTTCTTAAAGCATCCCCAGTTGCAGCTACCATAGGATGCAGAGAGGGCGTCAATCTTGGCTGGCTGCCGAACTGCATTGTTGCGATATCAGTGGCTGTAGCGTGCATCTGAATAGCCAAACCTATCGTATTTACAAGTTCGCCGGTAGTCTGCCCGCCGGTAATCTGACCTCCCAAAAGCTGCATGGATTCTTTAGAAAATATTAAGCGGCAATATATCTCCGTAGTATTCGGCATTGAAGCAGGATGATGATCCGGAAGTCGCGATTCACCGATCAATATATCAAAACCTTCAGCGGCTGCCTGCACTTGCGTTAAACCCGCTACTCCGAAAGCAAGCCCGTCTATTTCGCTTGAATATACGGAAACAGAACCCGCATTGTAACGTGATAAACGCAAGCTATAAAGATTCATACCTGCAATTCTGCCTTCTGCTGCAGCCTGCGATGCAATCATAGCATGATTAGCTTTTCTTGTAAAAAAATCCTGCTTATGAGCACAATCGCCTACGGCAAATATTTTATCATCCTCTCTGCTTCTCTGAAAAGCGTCAACCCATACTCCTCCTGATCTTGATAATGTCAATCCAATTTTTTTTGCAAGTTCTACATTTGGTTTCACGCCTATTGCTATTAAAACAGCATCGGCTTTAATATCTTCTTTGTCTTTTATGCGCAGTCCTGCAACTTTTTTTTCTGACGGATCAGATATTATTTCTTCAACCTGACAGCCTGTATGTACGGTTATGCCGCGCGATTTCAAAATTTCTTCTACCTTTGCGCAAACATCTAAGTCAAACGAAACCTGCATTAAATGCGGCAGCATTTCAACAATATGCACTTCAATACCCAGCTTTCTTATTTCATCGGCAAATTCAACCCCTATAAAACCGCCTCCTATAATAGCAAGTTTTTTTACTTTTGGAATAAGATTAGTAAAAAGATTCTCTAAATAGTTATAGTCTTTCTGGATACTGAACACGCCTTCAAGATCAGTACCTTTAATAGGAGGAATAAAATTTTTGCCTCCAGTTGCAAGCACCAGTCTGTTAAACTTAATTGAAACTAAATTACTATCTTTAGTTTTTGTCGATTGTTGTTGTTTATTTATATTTTCTGTTAATACCTGCGCTGAAATTTTGTCATCTGCTCCTGCTGCTATATTTTCATTTTGTTCGTCTTCACTATTATAATCTTGATTAATATATTCCATATATGCTATTTGTCTAACTTTATCTATTTCAACAATATTTCCTATTAAAATTTCTCCCCCAGCGGCAATTAAAGGCAATCTTCCGGCCATATCTTCGTCGGTGCCTCCAAGCGTTCCAAATATGTAAGGAATACCGCATGGTATAACAGCATCGGATTCTTTACGAACCACTAAAACTTTTTTACCCGGACAAAATTGTGCTGCCGTAATACCGGTCATCATACCGGCAGGTCCTCCGCCGACAATAAGAACGTCAGTAATTATTTCGTTATTTTCGTTATTTATGTTATTTATGTTATTTATGTTATTTATGTTATTTATGTTAACATTTTCATTTTCAGCCAAATTAATATTATTATCTGCTATATCCATGAATAGACCCCCAAAATTAAATTAAACTAAATAAGATAACATTAAAATAAATTAAACTAAACTAAATTAAGCTAAACTAAACTAAATTAAACAAAACTAAATTAAATTAAATTAAATTAAATTAAACAAAACTATATTAATTATTTTTTGATAAAGAAATAGTGCCTATCCCAAATTTAACTAATTTACTTAATTTATCTAGTTTCTAACTTAATTATTTTTCTATTTTCTGATTGATAAATTATTTTAAAACCAATACTCCGGATATTTTCTGTTTCCGGCAAGGTTATTTACTAAAAGCGCAATAATCAATAAAATTACCGCACCGAGGCCAATAGGAATTAAAGCATAAAGAAACCCCAGTCGATATATTGCGCGGCCTCCGATCACAGCAATAAGTGCCGTAGCTCCGCCTGGAGGATGAAGGGTTTTAGTCGCAAGCATTACCATAATGGCTAAAGATACTGCAAGAGCAGAAGCAAGTATAATGTCCTCACCGAAAAATTTATAGCATGCCACACCCACTAAAGCAGAAAGAACATGTCCTCCTATAAGATTTCTCGGCTGAGCTAAAGGGCTTTTTATAGCTGCATAAATCAGAACAGCGGAAGCGCCAAAGGAACCGATAACCAACATAATATCAAAAATGGGAATAAAATATTTTGCCGAGAGGTAAGAAATTGCAAAAATACCGACGATCTTCAGTGACAGAAATTATGTCTTTAGTCATAACGCTGTCAATGGAAATATTAAGCAGTCTATTTTTTGCATGCCTTAATGCATGCAGATAGATTTCCTTAAAATCTTCTATGGAAATATCTACATATGTATTTACTTCTTTAAATGCGGCCTTAATATCTTCGTCCGATATTTCCGGCATATTGTTATTTTCTTTCATAAATAAAATACCTTATTATAAATCTTATAGGTCTCTTTTCCAATAAACTCTCAAAAACAGCTCCCTTTCAGAGAATGAATATTCTATATCTCCCCGGTATGCTTTTTCTATATTTTTCCCTATTCTTTGAGCAAGATCTTCGCTTGTAGTGTATATTGTTATAATTTTTTTTTCATCATCTTCTTCAATATTTTCAATCTTTTCCAATGGGTCTATGTAATCAGCTCTTTCTACGGTATTTTTTACGAGATTTAAAATATCGTCTTTATGCTCAAACAGAAAACTGCCGCTTAACTCTACTACGCCATTGTAAAATTTTGTTTCTATTTTTAAACATGCCGGACAAATTACATAATTTATTTCTTCTTTATTCTTCAACATAGAATTATAAAGTTCATCGTCGTGAACCCATCTTTTATTATGATAAATATTGTGACATTTTTTGCATATTGACATATCTTTGTATGATAGCGCACTCTTATAAGAATCAGATTCGTCGGTTGCTTCATGTTTTTTGATGTTAGCCGGATTCCATCTTTTTGTGTCACGCATAATATAGCGTCTCCTTTTTAAATATTTAAATTAAAATTATACTATGCCGTTATTTCATTAATAAATTTTTCTAATTATAATTAACTATTAACTAAGCAAGATTTAATTTCTACTTAAAATAATTTGCGTTATTTAATTAATCAATCTATTTTTTTAATTATATCATAGTTTGCGTTATATAAAGTTTGCTTTATATAAAATTGCTTCAAACTTTTCTTTTATTATTTATTATATTTATTATATTTATTATATTTATTATATTATGCATTCAAAAAAAATTGCATATCCCGCAATACACTTATGAAAAATGGGGCGACAGATTATAACGCAATTTTTTTGTTCGCCAATTCTTTTTTCAAGTTCAACGAGAAACTTTATTTTAGATTGGAGAATGTTATCGTTTTTACCGGTTTCTATAAATATATCTAGAAATTAGAATATCCTTAATTTTTTTTCTATTTTTTTTAAAAAGTTTTTTAAAAAAACGGCAATGCATATCCCTTTTAATTACAATTTCTACCTATTACATATTCCATCCACTCTAATTTTTAAAAAGTTTTTTATCTCATTGAAATGTTTATCAAGCGTTAAAATTTTGCAATCATTTTCATTAGCGATAACTGCTATATAGCAATCGATCAAATTTACTGTTTTACCGCGCTTTTTCATTAAAAACGATAAGTTACCAGCATTTATCCAAGTGTTTTCAGAACTGTCTATGATAAAAAATGCATCTAAAAAATCTTCTATTATTGATAATTCTTTTTCAGACTTGCAACCCTGTATAAGTTCAGCAATGACAACTTTTGGAACGTAAATATTATTTTCAGTAATGATAGCATCTATAAGGGTTGCAATGTAATCGCTTTGTCCTTTAAAATAGTCTATCCAAACCGATGTATCGACCAGAACTTTATCGTCATCTTTCATAATGTCTTATCTCGTCGGCCGTCATATCAAAATCAACTTTACCTTTCATAGATTTTATTTTTTCCGCTTTCTTTTTTTTGAGATAAGAATCAATTGCTATTCTAACAGCAGAGGTCTTGCTTTTCACATGCGTTTCTTCAAGAAGAACATCAATTATATCTTTATCTATTGTGATTGTGGTGCGCATATACATACCTCATTAATATATTATTAAATTTATGCAAATTATATACATAAATTTTAATATAATTTTTATGCAAAATCAAGCTGTTTGAGTTAATGCTAATATAAATTCACCAGGCAAATTGCGTTTATTTTCACCCACCTAACATGGTATATTTATCTCTAAAATAATTTAATTTGTTTTTTAGTTTCGCCGAAAATATTAAAAAATATCATCGGCATCATGCACATTAATATTATATAAATGAAGTTTTATATATCAATGCTATAAGTAAATTAAATACTATTGTATTTTTTATAAATATAATCAACCCCATATATCCGCTCTAACTTTTTTATAGTAAAATGTGCCCCCGCTAATTTTTGAAACTGATCGATAAATAAATAATTTATAGTACCTCCGCCAATTGCTCCAATTATTGGAACAGCGGAAGCTGCAGCATCTATTGTAACATCTACCCCAAAAAATTCTGCAATACTAGCGATTAAACGGACGATAACAGGTGCTGATTCATCTATAACCGTATTCTCAGCAATATATTGAGCGGCTAATCTAACTGAAGATGCAAGAGCGAACCTTTTTGAAAAATAATTAGAACAGTTAGCATTATTGTTTTGATAGTTGCCGCCACCTAAAGCAAATATTAGTAAACATTCTAACTGTACTTCATGTTTTGTTAAATCTTCTCCGCATGAATTTGCTATATCTAATATTGACCTCATCATAACAGTTGTAGAAATTGGAAATTCGACAAGAAAACCAGGCAAACCAAAAACTCCCCCGATAGCACCCAATCCTGTAGTCGCAATTTTATGCCAAAAAGATGAAGTTTCTTTATTATTTAAGTCCATGGTACCCATTGCAACCTTTAAAGACGCTAAGAGTGCTTTTTGTATTGCTTCGCCGACTAAGTCCCGATAATTATCAGGCAACCGTTTCATTAAACTGTCGATGGGTTGCCCCAATTTATCAATAACCTGCATTATAAAATCTGGATTTTCTAAAACATTTTTCGATTTTTCAAGAATAACAAGGTCGGAATTAGTAATTTCCATAGTTTAATTTCCTCAAATGAATATAGTTATTTATGCGGGTAAACATAGGTTTAGGAAAAAGGGACATGATGCATTGCGTAACTTCCGCCTGAAATACCCTCGTATATGCAATAGCTGGATCCCATATATTTTCTTTATAAAACATAGTCTATCTAAACCGACAATGTATCGACCAGAACTTTATCATATCTCATAATGTATTATCTCGTCGGCCGTCATACTTGTGATTTTTCCATGCATCTTTGAATTTATCATAAATTAACTCTATTATATTTTTAATTTCATTAATTTGAGATTTAGATAATTCATAATTTTTAGTAATTCTATTTTTGGGCTGAGCCAGAATTTAGCCTCGCCGTTTTGGCACATAACATGTATACGCATTCGGTCTTCTTCTCTCGAAAAAAAAGAACCTATAATCCTTAAAATCGTCGGGCTCATACTTCTCTTCTTATATAATTAATATCTTCTAATCTTATATATAATACATTTTATAAATATTTCTCTCCGACTGGAGTATTTATACAGTTTTTGTAAAAAAAGTTCAACATCTATATCTATTTTAGATTTTACAACTATGTCTGGGTTTTGTAAAGTTTCTTGAATTTTACCTATCTGTCTGTACATTCCAGAGATACAAACAATAAATATTTTTTTAGCTTTATTCGCTTACTTTTTTATATTGAGCCCACACACACCTCCCCCCCCCAATCCGCAAATCTCAGCGGAGGACCTTCAGATGGTTAAATGGAATGAATAGGAGGTGATAGCGGAAATGTTCCGGTCAAAAAAGTTTAGTTTTTGCCGTCGTTTTATTTAATTTTAAATCGGCGTCGGCAAAGAAAAATTAATTTAATTTAACGATATAAAATTCCCCAGCAGGAGGGTAAAATTAAATTTCAAAAGCGAGGTTATTTTGATTACAAAATACATCTGGCCGTATCTTTCAACTTCAGGAGCAAATATATAGCATACTAAGAATGACTTTATTTCAGCGTTTAGATGTTTACTTAATCTTTTAAGCATTGAGTTAAACCTGTCGAAGTCGTTTCTTGAAAGCTGAGATAAAATAAATCAGATAAAGTTTTTTTATAAAAACCTATCCTTGGATAATATGATCACGCGTACATAAGCCGATATCCCTTTGGTTCGGGTATCGGGTCGTCAAATTCCTTAGCGGTATTTATCCATAATTCTATAGCTTTATTAACGTTATCAAGAGCATCGTTATATGTTTTGCCGTGAGCGACGCAGCCTGGCAATTCTGGAACATCGGCAATGTAAATATTGTCCTTGTTATCCCAGTAAATAATAATTTCGTATTTATACATCAAAACTTCCTCCCAAATTATATTTTAAAATTATATCCCTGACCTGGCGAACCTGGTATATTTTTGCCTTGCTTCCGTCGCTCTGTAGATTAATTTTTTATAATACCTTGTTTTCTGAAAACATGGTGGCTGCCTTTTATGCGTTCCTCGAAACCCAATTTTTTTTACAAGGCTGCAAATGTCTTCAAAAGATACATTGGAATCTGAATCGCCTTTCAGGATTTGGATTAATAACTTTTCGTATTTTGACATATAGTTAAATTGCTTTTTAATATTATATCATATTGCAAATATTTTCGTTCAGCGTTTTATTTAGTTTTCGTTCGGTATTTGTAATATTTAAAAATAATTGCAACAAACAAATTAATTATAAATTAAATGCTAAAAATAACATTAAAAAACCAATAAAAAATCCCTACGTATATTGGGAAATTTATTTTGCAAAATTGGGGATTTTTTGATTGCAAAATACATGCTGCCCCTATTTACCTAAATCACTGTCGAAATTAAGGATATCCATATAGTCCCATTCGCGGTATGCCATGGCATATATGTTATTTTTTGTAAGCTGATGAACGGTATTGGGTAGCATTGTCAAAGAAGCCATAATAGGAATAAGACACATGTCTTTATATTCGGGAAAAAAATCAGGAAATCTGGTTAGTTTATCTTTAAAATATTTAATATAGGAATCCTTCATAGTTGATTTAACTTCTATAAGAAATACTTTATCTGAAGTAGAAGCTATTATATCAAATTCATCCCTTTCGTTTTTATTGTTTCTCTTGGATATATTGGAATATATATCTATATTTTCTATATCTTCGCTAAAATAACGGCTGATTAGGGGTCTTGTTGCTGGATAGATTAAGTCTTCGACTATAGTTCCCATCTTATTAGATATTCTTCCAAGTTCCTGATTAAGTTTTCTTTGCTCGTTGCGGCTTTCTTCGCGATAGGCTTCAAGATCACGGCGGCTTCTTTCTTCATATTTCTCAAGATTAAATCGCATCTCTTCCTTGAATTCGGATAATTCCGCCTGAGTTTTTGTCTGGGCATCTGCAAGCCTTATAAGGGCTTCTTCGAGCCTGTCAACTTTATTGTATAAAAAAGAAGGATTTGTGCTCATGTTATATAATAACCTTTATAAACTATTTTTATTGGTTTTAACTATTAATTTTTGATTTAAATATTAACTTTTAGTTATTATATCATAAAGCATGAAAAAAATGGATAAATTTGGATCTATAAAGGCAACTATGTTGAATATTCTATGTGCATTATGTCATAAAGGGCACGAATAAATATTTTATCTATAAAGTAGTCTAAACGCTCTACGTTATATAATTTTTCCGCTGAGTAAACAGCAAACGCAGTCGGGAGTGAGGAGATAAATAAATCTGACACCTTTATTAGTTTTTGCAACCCTAAAATTAATTTTCCGCCATATTTTACTTGTCGGTAAACATTCTAATCTGTTCGCTGCATATTTCATAAGCATTTTCATTACTCTCTTTGCATCTTTTATAGTAATCCACGGTCAATTTTACGGCTTCGTCCGCATTTAATTTCGGCTTCCAGCCGAGAACGGAAACGGCTTTATTTATATTCAAATTTAACAGCTTGGCTTCGTGTTTGTGCGGTTCACTTTCGCTTTTGGCATCGAAAGCGGAACTTTCTCTACTTCCTCTTTTGGAAACATCCTTCCAAACCCCTTTGCCGTAATATTTAATTACTTTCTCGACTAATTCTTTAACGGTTATAGCAGAATCCGCCGCATCCGCCGACGGTCCGAAGTTCCATGCGCCGGAATATTTTGATGGGTCCTCGTTTATCACGGAAGCAAGAAGCAAATAGCCGTATAGCGGCTCAAGAACATGCTGCCATGGTCTTACGGCATCGGGATTTCTGACTTCGACAGGCTTGCCTTCTTCCAATGCCCTTATGCAGTCGGGAATAAGTCTGTCCTGCGCCCAGTCTCCTCCGCCAATAACGTTTCCGGCTCTGACGGTTGCCATTGCTTTGCCGTGCCTGTTAAAATCTTCTGGATTAAAAAACGATCTCATATATGCGGAAGAAATCAACTCCGCCGCTCCTTTGCTTGCGCTGTAAGGATCGTAGCCTCCCATAGGGTCGGTTTCACGATAACCGCAAATATTTTCTTTATTTTCGTAGCACTTATCGGAAGTTATAACTATGAGGATATTTGCGCTTTCCGACATCCTGAAAGACTCGAGAACGTTTGCCGTTCCCATAACGTTTGTTTCGATAGTTTCTCTCGGAATATCGTAGGATAACCTCACTAACGGCTGAGCCGCAAGATGAAATATTATTTCCGGTTTATACCCTTCTATAATGGAATTCAGCTTTTTAAAATCCCTTATGTCCCCTCTTATATCGGTCATCTTTTTGGACAGATTTGCAAGAACAAAATTGTCTCTATCGGTATAAGGGTCAAGGGCATAGCCTGCAGCTCCGGCACCGAGCCTCATAAGCCATATAGAAAGCCACGAACCCTTGAAGCCTGTATGTCCTGTGATTAAGACTTTTCTGTTTCTGAAATAACCGTTAAAACCGTTAAAATTATTATTATTTTTGATATCTTTCAATTATACGCCCCTTTAAATATTTAATTGTCTATCACATTATATTTTGCAATAATAAAATAAATTTTGTTTTTAATTTAAAAAAATTATATCATATTTATATTGCATAATCTTTTAATTATTTAACTAAAAATTTAATTTAAATCAATATATAACCGATAAATTATATATGAAAGTCGTGATTCTCGCGGGCGGACTCGGAACGAGGCTGTCGGAAGAAACCGAAATGCGTCCGAAACCTATGGTCAAAATAGGCGGCAAGCCTATACTCTGGCATATAATGAAAATATATTCAATCTACGGTTTTAACGAGTTTATTATATGCCTCGGATATAAAGGCAATATGATAAGGGAATATTTTGCAAACTACTTTTTATATCAGTCCGACATTACGATAAATTTATCCGATAACTCTATCGACGTCCACAACTGCAAAGCCGAACCTTGGAAAATTACTCTAGTGGATACAGGTTTAAACACACAGACCGGCGGAAGAATAAAAAGGGTAAAAAATTACATTGGCGATAAACCGTTCTTTCTTACCTACGGCGACGGCGTATCCGACGTAAACATCGGAAAGCTCCTGAAATTTCACAAAAAACATAAAAAGCTGCTGACTATGACGGCCGTCCAGCCGGAAGGACGCTTTGGTTCTCTTGACATTGATCCCGATACCTCAAGCATATTAAAATTTTTGGAAAAACCTAAGGGCGATAATGCATGGATTAACGGAGGTTTTTTTGTAGCCGAACCCAAAATAATAGACTATATTAAAAACGATATGACGATATTCGAGCGGGAACCCTTGGAAAAAATCACTAAAGACGGCAATCTCCTTGCATATAAGCATAAAGGCTTTTGGAAGTGCATGGATACCCAGAGAGACAAGTCTCAGTTAAACCAGATGTGGGAAACCGGCAACGCCGCATGGAAGGTGTGGGATGGAGAGGATTAGTGGAGATTGTACATGAAAAAGCAGACTAAAGAATCAAATGCTGAAACTATTTACAACAAAATAGAAATAGCTTATACGGAAAAAGAATTAATCGATATATTTGATTGGAACCCCTTTATATAACGACGAATGGAATGGTTTTCATATAGCATCTAAATTTTCATATGAATAATTTTATTTATACTGCCACAAAATTGAAAGGATTATATTTAATTACTCCAAAACCAAAAACAGATAGCAGGGGATACTTTGAAAGGTTGTATTGCATTGAAGAATTTAAAGAGGTTGGGCTTAAAAAGCCGCTTTGCAATATTAACCGTTCATTCACGAAACAAAAAGGAACCATAAGAGGCCTTCATTTTCAACATCCTCCATTTCAGGAAGTTAAAATAATAATCTGTCTAAAGGGAATAATTTATGATGTTGCCGTGGATATACGAAAAAATTCACCTACATTTTTGCAATGGCACAGCGAAATTCTTGATAGCAAGTCAAGAAAAATATTTTTAATACCTGAAGGCTTTGCCCATGGCTTTCAAGCAATGGAAAATGATGTAGAACTTTTATATTTACACACAAATTTTTACAACAAAGAATACGAATCAGGCATTAATTGTAAAGATCCAATGCTAAATATACAATGGCCGTTAAACGTTACTCAAGTTTCTGAAAGAGATAAAAACCATAAATTTATATCACATGATTTCAAAGGTGTAGACTTATGAAAGTTCTTATAGTCGGCTCTACCGGATTTATCGGCTCGCATATAATGGATAACCTTTGCAAACATTATGATATAAGTATTATAGCAACAACTAGAAGTATAGAGAAAGCACAAAAATTCCGTTGGTTTAACGATAAAAAAGTAAAAACAATAGAGTTTGATATATCGCAAGCAAATTCTGATGTTTACAACAGACTCCAAAGACCAGATATGATGATACATCTGGCATGGGACGGGCTGCCTGATTATAAAAATATGCTACATATCGAGCAAAACCTCTATAAAAATTATTTCTTCATCAGAGATATGGTATTAGGCGGACTTAAAGATTTGACTATTACCGGTACATGCTTAGAATATGGGCTTAAAAATGGGCAATTGGTAGAAGAGGCTGAAACTAATCCTGTAACTCCATATGGAGTTGCCAAAGACAGTTTAAGAAGATTTTTGCAGGAACTCCAAAAAACAATAAATTTCAATTTAAAATGGTTAAGACTTTTTTATATTCACGGCAAAGGACAATCGCCTAAAAGTCTTTTGTCACAGTTAGATGCGGCAATCAAAAATAACGAAAATATTTTTAATATGTCTGGTGGGGAACAGCTAAGAGATTATATTTCGGTAGAAAAATTAGCAGAATATATCGTTAAAACAGCTTTCCAAAACAAAATAACCGGCATTATAAATTGCTGTAGCGGTAAACCTATATCGATAAGAAATCTTATTGAAAATTATATAAAAGAAAAAGGTGTCGATATTGAGTTAAATTTAGGTTATTATCCTTATCTTGATTATGAACCAATGGCTTTTTGGGGGGATAATTCTAAACTTAAATTATGTTGCTCTAAAAATTAAAAATTTGCAAAAATAGTTATTTCAAGTAATAGCTTGAAGCATTAATGTGTATTCTTTAATATATGGCTCTAATATAGATTTATCGCCATCTTCGTAATAAATTATTGCATTTATTGCCCATAGTAATAAATTATAATAAAACCTAATATCAAAACTTAATGACATAGGAAAAACATTTTGTAAATCTTGCCTTCTATAATATATAGAAGATAATATAAGCCATGCTGTTTCGTATTGTTTGTTACTTTTGAATAATTCATGCAATTTTTCAGGTAACCTTATAAAAGAAGGCAAACTTTCACATGTTGTAACGTTATGTGCCCAAAAATCAAAATTCAATTTTTGACAATTTACACATTCTTTCTGAGAAGTCTTTAATTTATATATTTTTTCCAAACTTAGATCAAACAAATTACCTACAGAATAACTTTGGCAACCCTTTGGAATAACACAGCAAGTTAAAACATTACAATTTTCATCTATAGTTAGCATGTTGAACTGAGGACATGAATAATTGATGGGTTTTTTTGAAATAAGCTCATCTACGTAAAAAAGCATTAAATCTTTTGATGCTTTTTTTAATATTTTTCTGTCCAATGAGTTATCTATATAATCTTTAGCAAGTTCATAATGATTTATATAAGCGTAATATGGCCAGATATTTATATTGTAATTTTTTGCAAAATTTAATGCTTGATTATATTCTGCAATGTTAAACTGATAAATGTGATAATTAATTATAGGGGTTCCTTTGTGCCCAGCCTGTTTAAATCTTTCTATTATTTTAATTATGTTATTTTTTATTAAATTAAAATTAAATTGATGAATTTTATCATAAGACGATTGAGAAAATCCGCTCATAGAAAATCGCAATTCCAAAAGATTTTCCATAGATGTTGACTGTGCTAATTTGGGAAACTTTGAGGCATTAGTAGAAATACTGAACTTTATTTTGTGATTATTTAATATGTTAACTATACTATCGAATTCTGGATGAATAAGTGGTTCACCCCAATTATACAAATCAATAGAGCCATATTCTACATTAAATATTTTATTTATTATTAAATAATCAAGAGCTTTTTCAAAATTTTCTACTTTAATAAAAGAATTTTTAGTATCGTTAATATTTAGTTTATTTAAATTTAACAAACCTGTAACACAATATGGACATTTTGCATTACAAACACCTGAAATGTCAAAAATAATTTTATTAAACATAAATTATAATAAATCACAAATAATACTTTAACTGTTAAAATATTTTATGCAATAAACAATATCAACAACCTATAACGGCGAGTTTAGTTTTATAAAATTTCCAAATATGGAATGGCTAAAACAAACTTTCCGCCCCATCTACGTATATATGAAAGCTGTTTTATTATTTCGCTTTTTATATTCCAAGGAATAATTAAAATATAGTCAGGCTTTTCTTTTTTTAAAAAACCTTCATTTAAAACAGGTATATGACTTGCGGGAAGAAACTTACCTTGTTTATAAGGAGACTTATCAACTACAAAAGATATAAGGTCTTTTTTAATTCCGCAATAATTAAGCAATGTATTTCCTTTGGCAGCAGCTCCATATCCGACAACCATCTTTCCCTCTTTTTTTGCTGAAATTAAAAACTCTAAAAGATTATTTTTTACTTTTTCTACTTTTTCAGAAAAAGAGGAATAAGTAGTAATATTAGTAATACCAAATTTTTCTTCTTTTTTCAATAATAATTTCACCGAATCAGACGCCAAAATATTAAATTCTTCATGCGTTGCATATATTCTTAATGACCCTCCATGCGTAGATAGTTCTTCAACGTCAAAAATATTTAATCCATGTTTTTTAAATATTTTATTTACAGTATAGAATGAAAAATATGAAAAATGCTCATGATATATTGTGTCAAACTGGTTTTGTTCTATCAAATTTAAAATATGCGGAAACTCCATAGTAATAGTTCCATTATCCTTAATCAACTTCTTAAGTCCTATTACAAAATCGTTTATATTTGGAACATGTGCTAAAACATTATTACCCAATAATAAATCTACTCGTTTTCCTTCGGCAGCAAGATGTGTTGCTAAAGAAGCATCGAAAAATTTTTCTACAACATCTATACCTTTTTGTTTTGATACTAAAGATGTATTAATTGTTGGTTCTATACCGTAACATTGTATACCCATTTGTTTAAAGTATTGAAGGAGGTATCCATCGTTAGAAGCTATTTCGGCAACAAGGGACGACTCATTAAGTCCTAATCTTTTTACAATCATTTCTACATATTTCTTTGAGTGTTCCAACCAACTTTGTGAAAAAGAAGAGAAATAAGCATAATCAGAGTTAAATATTTCATCGGATTTCTTATATTCGTCAATCTGAACAAGAAAACATTTATCGCATACAAAAAGCTTAAGCGGATAAAATATTTCAGGTTCGTTTAACTGTTCTTCGCTTAAAAAAGAATTAGATGGCGGAGAATTTACTAAATCTATAAATTCATTTTTTAAATTGTTTCCGCAAAATCTGCATTTTATAGTCATGCTATTTGCAATTAAAATTTTTCATATTTAGGTTTATCAATTATTTTTTATTTTTTTATGCATTAATTTATACTGCACCCATTTGTCAAGTTGCTATATTAAAGTCAAGCAAAATTTTTAAGATTCTATTAAATTTTACTCCTGTGACAGCCAAATATTTTGATTTATCAAAAACCTGATTTTTAGTAAATAACGTATGGGCTATTATAATAATTTTTCTCATAATAGCTATAACGGCTACTTTCTTTTCCTTTCCTCTTTCAACTATACGGTTATATAAAATCTTAAAAGGAGTATTTCTATATATCATTGAAAGAACCGGCATAAAAAACATCATGCGTAAAATAACAGAACCTCTTTTAAATATCTTTGTTTTCTTCCTGACTGAAGTTCCCGATGTTGTTTCAACCGGATCAAGTCCGGCTAATGCAGTCAGTTCTTTTTTATTAGTATCGGGATAGTTAAGAAAAAACATAGTTGAGAAGAGAACTTTTATTGCCTATGCCGCTAACAGATTTAACGCATTTAAAACATTCGGAAAGTTCCTTGTCTTTATGAATCGTTTCAAGCATTTTTTCTATAACTTTATCCTGCTTTTTTTCTGTAGTTTTAAGCTCTTTCGCAAGTTCTTTTATAATCCATTTATTGCTTCTTAATATTTGGCTCTCAAGCCTGTTTTTTAACTCCACTATCTGTTTTTGCAGAAAATAGTAATAAGACATAAATTCTTCCAATTTTTGATTTAGCTTATTTAATTCTAATATCTTGTAATCATCTTCTTTGGCTATCTTCTGTATATCCCAGAGCATTTTAGAATCCAATATATCCGTTTTATTTCTGTGTTTAATCGCCTTGGAAAAATGTTTAGAATCTCTCGGATTTACTTTATAAACAGGTATTTCCGTTATTAATACATTCTAAATCTAAAACTAAAGGATAATGACCTGTCGCTTCATAAATGAATCCGGCATCTTTTTTTGCCACCTTAATTGCAAAAGCGGTAACGCTCTTCTTGTTATTTTGAATCTCAAAATAATTTTTGCCGTCAAAACACGAAAGCGTTAATTTTGAAACATCTATTCCTAATGATGTTCATTTTTTCCTCCGCTTGATAGATTTAAATTAATTTGCCCAAATAAACTTCATCTCGTTTCATACAGTCTTTTAAGACTCAGTTACTATCCAAGTTTTTGGTTGGGCTATCTGACTTGACATCAGTCTGCCGTTATAGAGCGACTCAGACAAATTAGATATGCCCTAAATTATAACAAAAATAATTAAATTTAATATAAAAAATATTAATATACGAGACCGATTTTTTATTTTCTTACTTCCTTTTTTTAATTCTTTTTCATTATCATTTTAATTATTAATTATCATTTATTTTTATTAGTATAATTTAAAAAGGGGTACCCTTTTTAAATTATACGCCGCTTTTTCAAAATATTTATTATAAACTTTTAGCGGCGGTTTATATCCTAAAGACGAATGCAGCCTGTGATTGTTGTATTTATACATAAAAGCGTCGATGCCGGCTCTTGCTTCTTTTAGCGTTTCATAGCCCGAAGGATAGATATTGTCCCATTTAATAGTACGCCAGAACCCATCTTCGCCTGCTGAAAAGTCATGCTTTTCAAAACTCGCAGGTGAAGATATGATAAATATGTTGTCTATCGCACGACCTTTAGAATCCATTGAAATAGATATATTGTGATTTAATAAAATATTAATGAAATTCTGAGCCGTATATTGCGAACCCTGGTCTGAATTAAATATTTCAGGCTTTCCGTATTTATATATAGCGTCATTTAATACATTCATAGTAAGCCTTTCGTCCATAATAGGAGATAGGCTCCATGACATAATACTGCGTGCTGCGTGTATAAAGGTCTATTACGGTGCCTGATAATAGATAAACAAAACCGTGATTAAGGCGGATATAAGTGATGTCTGACGCCCAGACTTGATTAGGCTTGGTTACCTTACGACCTTTTAGAAGATACGGATACTTTTCATGATTTGCGTTAGGCATTGAAGTGTTTTTCTTCTTTGCCGGATACAGCGCTTTAATACCCGGTATTTTCATATAACTTAATATTTGCTTAGGATTGACGTCTTTGCCTTCCTCAATTAAAGTATGATACATGCGGCGGTATCCGTAATACGGAAATTCCGTATATATTTCATCTAACCTGTTTAATATAATTTGATTTAAGAATCTTTCAGTATGTTCATAATAGATTGTAGTTCTATTTAACTGTAACAACTGGCACTGCCTTGTAATAGACAATGGTATAAACGCATGCCGTTTATGTCGGGTCCTGCACCCGAAGGGCAGCGCAGCTCACGCTTAATTTGTCAGTCAAGCCCAACATAAAAGCCAAGCCGTTGGCTTTTATACCTACTTTTTTTTGCAGCCACATAAAGGCATTTGGCTTTTATACTTCCCATTACAGTTCTGCCTAAAGTTTTTTCTAAGTTTTCTATTTTTTCTTCTTTTTCTTTTAGTTCGTCTTTGTATTTCTTAGAAGACACGGAATCTTCATAAATGGCGGAAGCATTCTCAAAAAACTGGTGAACCGCCGCAGGCGGTTAAAAAACGCGCCTCCACACCTGAACGCTTTTAGGCAGTATTTTGTATTGAACGGCTATTTCATTAGTCGTCCTGCTAAGATTCCAATAGTTCTAAGACGACCTTATCCTTAAAATCAGGAGAAAACTTCCTATGGCTTGTACTCATTATAACGCTCCTATTTTTAATTATAATTATTATTTTAATTATAGTTAAATTTATTATTTTTAATTTGCTAATTTTAATATGCTAATTTTTTAATCTTTTTTATTATTTTTCTTATTAGCTAATAATAATAAATTTTAACAGATTTTTATAATTATTGTAATGCGGAAGTTCAATTTTAAAAAAGCTGTCTTAATTTATGGGTTCATTATAGTTTTATTTCTTCCTTTTTAAAAATAGTTATATCTTTAGTAAAATCAACATTTTTGTGTTCAATCCAAATGGATTATGTGCCGAACCACCTATTTCCAAACACTCACCTTTACAATAGTAATGAGCAAGAGCGGATTCACGAAGCTTCATAATAATTCAATAGCAATAAATCATTATATTTTTCAGTTTAAAATTCCTTGTAATTCACCAGGTAGTTTTATTGAAAATAAATTATCCGGAAAACTCAGATTTATATTATATGCAAAATCATGCTCCAACAATTTACCCCATTTTGCTTTCAAATAATTTTTCTCTTTTTTAAATCTAACCTGTTTTTCTTCAGTATCTTCGTAGCCTCTGGTTCTGCTTTCATAATGATAAAGCATCGCGTAAGGCGTATATACATTATAGTACCCAAGTTGCATAACTTTCAGGCAAAAATCTACATCATTATATGCTACGGCTAAATTCTCATCCATTCCGCCTGCTTTTTCATATATATCCGTTCTCAGAGCCATGCAGGCGCCGGTAACCGCCGAATAATTCTGTAATAGCTGCGCTCTTCCGAAATAGCCGGAAGCATCTTTATTTATCAATTGATGAGAGTGAACTGCGATAGAGTTTTTTTCTCTGTCTGATCCGATTATTACTCCGGCATGCTGAATTGTATCGTCGAGATACAAAAGTTTGGCTCCGACAACCCCAGCCTCAGAACGTAATGCATTAGAAGCAAGCTCTCTTAACCAATCATCGTTAATTATCTTCATATCATCATTTAAAACAACCAGAACTTCGCCACCTGCGTATTTTACCGCCAAATTAACGACTTTAGAATAATTAAAAGGTTTATTGTAAGCAAAAACTTTAATTTTTTCATGCTCTTTTAATAATTTTAAATATTCCAATGTTTGTAACTCATCGCTATCACGGTTAATTAATATAATCTCAAAATTTTTATATGAAGTTTTTTCAAATATGCTTTCAATAAGGTCTTTAACTAATTGAAAGCCGTTATGAGTAATAATTATCAAACTGATTAAAGGATTTCCTGCTATATCGTAAATCACACGATTGTAATCCAATATCATTGGCGCTTCAACTACTTTTGCTTTAATATTTAATCTATCTAAATGATCCTGTACGGCTTTTCTCGCCGCAATAATAGCATAAGATTTACTGCTTGTTGTAATAGCCGTTGAACCTTCTACCATTCTCCAGTGGTATAGAATCCTTGGAATATGCCTTATTTCGTTATATTTAATTTTTTCAATAAACCGAAGTGCTAAATCGTAATCTTGAGAACCTTCATATCCTTCTCTAAAGCCATTTATTTCATCAATTACAGACTTTTTGTAAATGCCTAAATGGCTTATAAAATTCTGAGATAAAAAAAGGTCGGGATTCCAGTCGGATTTAAAATAAGGCATAAACCTGCTGCCGTCAATATACAGTTTATCTTCATCGCTGTAAAGCAATTTTGCATCGGGATGCTCGTTTATTTCTTTAACAACTTCAAATAACGCAAATTCTGCAAGCTCATCGTCATGGTCCAATAATGCGATATAATCTCCGGTTGCTATAGACAAAGCACTGTTGGATGCTTTTGAAATATGACCGTTTTCGGTTCTGTACGCAATTTTTATTCTTCCGTTTTTATCCTGTTCCTGATAATATTTTAATATTTCTTTTATATACGGCTTTGCAGAAGCGTCATCTGCAATACACAGCTCCCAGTTTTGATAAGTCTGATTAATAACAGACTCTATTGCTTTCCTTAAATATTCTTCAGGAGTGTTATAGACAGGCATAATAACGCTTATTTTAGGACTGTATTTAAATTTAAACGTCGTTTGCCGCTCAAGTTCAATTTCAGAAGGTTCATTATATTTAATCCATATCTTATAAATTTCATTCTGGTCTAACGATATTTTGACGTCCTTATTGGATTTAATAATGTTATTGATAATCGTACGATACGAAAAAAGCATTCTTTCTTTTTCTTCTAATAACAGATTAATATGTTTTTCTGATTCCGATTTTTTATTCTTTGTTTTTATTATTTCAAGCTTTATCTCTTCGTTTTTTTTACGGTTTTTAATATTATATTTATCTATAGTCAATAAGTGGTCGGAAAGTTTTATTGCTTCGTTATAATTTTTCTCGGCAATAAGGTCGTCTATTTTATTTTCTGTCAGCTTTATAACTGTAAGCGGGATAATTTTGTTAGGCAAAGTGCTGTCATTGCTCTCTGATTGTTCCATGTAAAGCAAATTATCCATTTTTGCAAATATATAATCATCGGCTTTATATTTATGCTTCCATTTTCTGTGAAAACGGTTAATGTTATCGATATCATATTTGTTTCTTCCATACGTTTTTTTTTCAAAATGAAAAACTATACTTTTAGGATTAAATATTAACTTATTGCCTGCTTCCCTTAATTTAAGACATAAATCTACGTCTTCGTATCCGTTAATATAATTCTCATCAAAACCGCCGACATCATAAAATATATCTTTTTTAACTAACAAACATGCTGCCGTAAGGGCGTTAAAATTTCGCAGATATATTATATTCTTAGCATCTGAATTCTTACATCCGGTTACATCGACTCCTGACAAAACATTTGGAATGAGGCGGCGTTCAAACATTATTCCCGCAGACTGAATTTTTCTGTCAGGATATAAAAGCAGCGGACCGGAAGCCGCTACGCCGGAAGATTTTGCATCTTCTGCTGTTAGAGAGCAATACAGCTCGTCTATTGCTCCTTTGGAAACAACCGTGTCGTTATTTAAAAAAAGTATATATGGCGCTTTTGATAAGCTCGCCCCAAGATTAGAAGCTTTTGCAAAACCTAGATTTTCTTTATTGGATATAATTTTGAAATTTTCGAGCTCCTGAAAACTTTTGAAAAATTCTCTGGTTTCATCCGTAGAGCCGTTATCAACGATAATTATCTCAAAATTTACCAGCGGATGATTTCTGAATATTGAAAAAACACACTGTTTTGTGTATTTAAAATTATTATAGACCGGTATAATTATAGATACATCGTAATTATTATTATCACCGGCATCACCAACGCTATCATCTTTTGCATTATTATGCGGTATTTTATAATTGATTTTATCTAAACTTATATTATTGGAAGAAACGCTCAGAGAATCAGCAAGAAAATAATTGAATCCGCCGCCGGCATAATATGAAGCGAGCTGCATCAGCAGCGCTTTATCTTTCAATGAGAGTATATTAAAATCATCTTCTAAAAATAGAATTTTAAAACCAATTTTGTATATATACGGAAAATAAACCGAAAGCATTCTATTAAAAAATTCTAATGCGTCTTTGGCATAATTGCCGCTGATGTCGCGGTCTGTCCAGCTGATAGCACAGCTTTTACCGCTGCCGCTATTATAATTATTGTTACCGGCGATGCTGTCCTCATCGTGAACATTGCTTTTATTACTAACGCTGCCGTTACTATCATTACTGCATATGAAAGCCGTGTCTAAAATACAAAATAAGTCATCCGGTCTTATGCCGTGTGATTTCAGAAACATACTAACATTTTCAAAATTTTCCCGAGAGAAAAAAACATCTGCTTTTCTGCTGTTTAGCGGTTTCAAAGGATAATCTACATCTGATGCAAAGTTATTTTCAGAATCGTCAAGATAAACGCCGTAATCAAATTTTTCGTTGGGCGGCAGCTTATCCGAACAATATTTTAAATAGATATTTTCATCATAAAATTTCCATTCATCAGACACTAAGTATAAATCCCAGTTGTTATATTTATTGTGCAAATCTCTTATAAAAACAGAATATTTTATTAAATTTTCCGGTTTTTCAGATTCTATATTTAATAAAACTTTTTTAGGTTTTTTTGATAAATCAGATAAAGACTCCTTTTTTGCAGATATTTTAATTTTACCGTATTCATATTCGCCAGGGGCTGACGCCGGATACACATCAATGAATCCGGCATATTCAAGATATCCCTTAAGCAAACGTTCCGAAAAAATTTCTTCTTTGTAGTTAATATAGAACGAAGACCCGCATGATATGACCCTGAAAGATTCAAAAAATAATTCTTCAAGATTTTTATAAGTAAGCTGAAAGTTAATGTCGTTTATCGTCAGTTTTTTAAGGGAAGAATCTGGGAAAAGAGACAGAATTTTTGTAAGCAGACGAAAATCTTTCAAGTTGCCAAACGCCAACGATTGAGCTTTTATATCTAAATCTATAACTATATTTTGATTTAAATTTGGACACAGATTTAAGTTTGGACCTGCGCTTAGAGTTTTTTTGCTGTCTTTATCCGTATCTGATATTAAACTGCTCAAACTATCGGATATGGAAGTTAAATCGAACAATTTTCTTACAATTATTTTTATATAATCATGGTATTCGGCTAATGCTGAAATTAAAAAATTATTTGCGAAAAGTTTTTCTTCCAATGATGGAAGACGAAGATAATTTTTTACGATAAAAAACTCAAAAATCTCTTCGTTAATTAATTTTTCGTTTATATGAAGAATTAATTCGTTTATTTCATTCTCATTTGCTATATTTACGGGTTTCATAGACATTAAAACTTTTTTATGCAGCAATACGTGACAATATTGCTCTGTATTTTTATTTTAGTTTTATATATATCTATCATAAAATAAAAATACCGTTAAAGTTTTATATTTTTCTTCATTTCTTCCATTATGCCTAGCCATACATCAATATCCGGTTTTAATTCAAATTCTATTATATCGGTTAGCAGCGTATAATCGGCATCTTTCTGCGTTGACATGATAGACGACAGCACTTTTTCTAAATCGCTAAAATGAGATTGTATAGATTTTCCTTTGTAAGTAATATTGCTATAATCAAGCTTTGCAAATTGAGCAATCTTATCCATTATCTGAACAAAAACACTTAATCCTGTGAGATAGCTGGCAAAATCGGTAAATCCTCCGGAATAATTGCCCCACCTTATGCTGTCTGCTGTTTTATCGATACCTTTTTTAAATTCGTTAAAAAAAAGTATCACAGAATTTATTGACCCGTCAAGCATTTCTTTATGGCTCATGGTTGTAATTTTTATATTATCGCCGTTCGATATAATCACGGCTTTTGATTTTTCCGAATCTGCCATAAGTTCGCTGTAATCGTTTCCGTTAACGTCTATTTTCTTAATCAGTCTGCCTTCAGGTAAAATATCTTTAATGCTGCCGTATAAAATATCATTCATAGTCTTCCACTGAGGTAATATCTGTACCTGATTATCATCGACTAAAAGCTGCATTTGACTCCTCCGAATATAAATAAATATAAATCAATTAATAACTATAATATAAATAAATATCAATAACTAAATAAATAATAACTATAAATAAATATCAATAAAGTTTTTTAACTAATTTGACTAAAATTGAACATATCAATTATAATATAAATTATAAATTTAACAACTCATTTTTTTTAATATAATCAATAATTTTTCTCACGGCTTCTTCAAAACGTATATTCGGCGTCTTGATGTGTAAATCTGCAGACAGCGGCTTTTCATAAGGCGAATCTACCCCTGTATAATTATCTATTTCACCGTCAAACGCCTTTTTATACCAGCCTTTAGCGTCCCTTGCGGCACAGTCGCAAAGCGGAGCATCTATAAAAACCTCTACAAAATCATCTTCTCCGATAATTTCTTTTGCATATTGTCTGCCGTCCCTGAAAGGCGAAATAAACGGCACTATAGTTATGAGTCCTGCATCTGCAAAAAGCCTTGCTATTTCGGCAGTTCTTCTGATGTTTTCATTTCTGTCAAAATCAGAAAACCCTAAATCAGTATTAAGCCTATGTCTAATGTTATCGCCGTCCATAAGATATGTATGAAATTTTTTTTTGTGCAGTTCTGCTTCCAGCAAACCGGCGATAGTGCTTTTTCCGCTTCCGCTGAGTCCGGTAAACCATAAAACAAACCCTCTGTGTCCGTTTAGTTTTTCCCTATCTTCCCGCTTTATAATATGTTTTTGCCAGACAACGTTTGAAGTCATTCTTTATTTTTCCATTTCCATTTTTATTTTTATTTTTATTTTTCTTAATTTTTATATTTATATTTGTTTTTATTTTTCTTTATTATTTTTCTTTTTGTTTTTATCTTTCTTTTTATTTTTCTGAGAGAGCGTCAATAGTTTTGCCAAGCTCCGCTATTTTATTTTCTTTGTCAATAAGCACTTCATTCATGGCAAGCAAGGTATTATAAGAAGCCTGCATAAAAAAAATAGTGGAGCTGAGTTCTTTAAGCCATATTTTAATTTTTGTAAATTCTCTGGCAACATTCGAATCTGTTATAGAAAAATCTTCTAAGCATAATTTTCTTAATAAAATATAAAATTCTGCAACCTTCGGCGGTATATTCTTGTCAATTCTTAAATCTTCAATAGTAAAAGCGGCATGCCTCATGCTATTTGTTAAAAAATCCGCCGTATATTCTTTGAGAGCAGGATTATTTTTATTGTCTATTTCAAGTTTTAGCCGTAATGCAATTTTTAGAAGCTGCGCCTCAGGGTTTTCAAGCATATCGTCGTAATCAACGAAAACAGCGTCAGAACTAGACATAAACATAGGGTTTAAAATACAGTCTAAAACAGAAACCATACCGCTCAGCCATATATAATACGCAATGATAATATCCATATTTCCCCGCTTAACCATAGAAAGGGCGGAGCTTTTCGGATTTCTGCAGGCAACAACATACGAAACATTCAATTTAAGTTCGTTGAAGATTTCCTGCCATATTGGCAGCAGTTTAGCAATAAACGGGTCTTTAAAACCAAAAATATCCGTATTGCCTAATCGTTCTTTAAGAATATCTTTAGCAGCACTTTTAAAGATACTTATAGCTTGATCCGGTATGTTTTTCAAATTTATTAAAATTGCATTATCCGGTTTGCCTGTTAATATTTTTAACAATCCGTAATTAAGCGAATTAATATCGGCATCCTCAAAGAAACCTTTTTCATTTCCGATATCCGGCGGACTATAACGAGCTTTCCCTATATATATGCCGAGCGCATCAAGTCCCTTAGTGATAGCGCTCGTTCCGCTTCTCGGCACTCCGACTACTGCTATAATGCGTTTTTCTGTTCCGTTGCGTTCATTATTCATAATTCAGAATCTTGTAATAAACCTATCTGCCATGTTTTATTTAACTTATTATATCTTATTATATTTGCGTATATCTTATTTATATTTGTTATATCTTATTATATCTCTGCACATCTTCTTAATATTTGCTATAAATAAATTACAGAAGATTTAATTATTATTTAATTATTATTTATTTAATTATAGATTTAATCTAAAAACTTTAAATTTATTCCTCTTTTTTGCCAGTTCTGCTGGTTCCATATTTTATTAAAAGTTTATCAAAAAAGAGCGACCATATTTTCTTGAATATAATCAGCTGGTGTTTATAACCGCTATAATTTTTTAACGAATCCACAGCCATACCGAATATATCATAACTGACGGTACTGTTTAAATTTATAACATGAATATAGTTTATAAGGCATAGTTCATCATAAGGCGATGAAATATGCTGCAGATTATAATCTATAGATTTCATAACGGTCATGACTTTATCTATTTTTTCCAAGTTAAGAGGGTCGTTTAATGCTATATTCACCAAATTCTTTGCTTCATTCATGCCTTCCACACATAAACAGAGCATATCATCAATGACGCTAAATTCATCGTCAACGCCGCCTTCAGCACCGTAAGAATCATATATGTCTGTGAATTCGCTGAAACAATCAATAAAAAGGTCTATTTCATGGTGTATGCCGCCGCTATTCTTGCCATAAACGCCATTATTATTATCGTTGTTATTATTATTTTTTTTATTACTGCCGTTATTATTATCATAACCGCTATTATTGTTGTTATTGTTGCTATTGTTATTATTGTTATCGTTGTTGTTAGTATTGTTGGTATTGTTACTTTTTTTATTACCGTTGTTATTATTTTCATCACCGCTGTCTTCAGTTTTGTCTTTCCTGTCTGAATTAAGTTTAAAATCTTGTATATAAAAATATTCAAGCGAAAGTTTTAAAATTCTCAGTTTTAGAGCTTTAAGCGTAAGTCTGCCTCCGGATGCAGGCAAAAAGTCGATAAATCCGTTCGCATCAAATCTTGAAATGTACGGTATTATACCGCTTTTTTTGTATTTTGAAAAATAGTCTTTAGCATCAACAACGTCTGAAACATCATGTATTCCTGATGTATCTGAAAAATCTGCCGAAACTTCTAAAATTTCTGAAACTTCTTGAACATCTTGAACATCTGGAACATCTGGAACATTAGAAACATTCAATTTATTAAGACTCTTTTCTAATTTAGTTTTTGCAATATCAAAAATATATTCAGGTTTAATAAGATTTTTACATACAGGATTCATGCATTTAATATGAAAATCGCATGGAAAGCAGCCGATATCCGGCGTGACAAGCGCCATATTTTCGGCGTAAGGTCCGGTTTCCATAAATCCGACGTGTCCGGTATAAATAACCACAAGGTCTATTTTTAAACCGACACCTATATGCATTGTTCCTGTATCGTGGGTAATAAGGAGTTTGCTCGCTCCGACGGTATAAGCTAAACCTGCGATAGATGTTTTGCCAGTAAGATTTATGAGTCTTCGGGCTGCTAAAAATTCTTCGCCGGTTTCCGTTTCGGCAATTTTTTTTTCTATATAGAGTCCGTTTTCTATATCATAAGGGGCGCCCAGCAGCGCTATTTTTATTTTTGCGTTGTAATTTAAAAGCATACCGGCAAGCGCAGCAAAATAATCCATATGCCATTTCTTTGACTTCATCGAAGCGCCTATAGCAAAAGATACTATTACATCTCCTGCTTCAGGTCTTATGCCGTATTCTTGTAAATTATTTTTGAATTCTGCAATAGTTTCATTCTTAAAAGATAATGCTATTTCATTTCTGTCTGCCTTATAATATTTATTTCTGTTTTCAGGCAGTCCGTCAAGGCATCTTGCATAAATATCTACAAGATTTAAAACGCTTGCCTTTCTATTTCTGACAGCAGAAAACAAGTATGCTATCATTTTATCGTTAGAAACTATATTTCCTTCGCGGGTTATGGAAATACCGATATTTCTTTTAGAATTCAGCATATAAAGAAAATAGACGCTGAATTCGTCATGCGAAAGATTTATAGCTATGTCGTATTTTATATTTTTAATTTCATCCGAAATCATAGCATTAACGGCTTCATATATAGCAGAATTAAATTCAAAATTTGCAGATTTCAGCATTTCGGTTAATCCTTTTAACTTCACCTGCCTTATATCGTCTATATAGGACAGAAAAGGCGTTATTTCATAAAATTCAGCCGAAATAATAAGGGTGACAATACTTTCGGGGTAAAAAAACTTTATTTTTTTAAATAAGGCGGTTGACTGTATAATATCGCCCATTCTGGTGAGATTTAATATTATAATCCTTTTCATTTTCATAAAACTTTTAATCCTGTTTTGCCGTCATTTTTTACAGTCATTGTGTTTTATTTTAATCATGGTCTTTATCTAATTTTGCGGCGCGGGCTTTCAGCGACCACAGCATAAGAATCATAGACTCTGTTTTTGACAGCCTGCCCTTGCCTCTCCTGATATAATCAACCAGCTCGGCTATAGAAACTGAGCCCTTGTCTCTGAATATCTCAATCAGACTGTGCAGCTCAGGTTCTTTTTCCGTTTCCTTAAGAAGTTTTAATATATTTTCGCGTCTTGATACTAATTTATTTTTTATAGCATCATAAGAATTTAAGAGTATTATATTCATTATTTCGGAAACACGCCGTTCGTAAGTATGATGTTTTCTGACGGTATTGTAGCCGTGTTCGGCGATAGCCGACCGTTCAGCTTCGTTATCTAAATAATAGCGTATTTTTTTTCTTAAATCTTCCACGCTATCAAATACTACTAAGTCTTTGCCGTCTTCAAAAATACCTTTTAAATATCTGCGCCTGTCAACGAGCTGAAATCCGCCGCAGCCAAGTATCTCGTAAACGCGCGGATTTAAAAAATCTCCGTCGGGATTTATATCCCAGTGCCACATTGATGAATGAAGATTGATATTTATCTTTGAATAATTATATATCTTTACGGCTTCTTCTTCGGTAAAACGTTTTCCGCCGTCCTGTATTAAAAGGCTCAAAGGCATATCGGCTATCCAGTCATTGCCCCATATTTTAAAATTAAAATCGGTAAGTTTTGCAAATACGTTTTTCCTGTTAAAATAGCCTGCGCCTGCAAAACTCACATCGCTGCCGTATTTTTTTTCATCATCGTCATATTTATTGACGTTATTATCTGCATCATTTGCATCATTGCTGTTATTACGCTTATTGCTGACATCATTATTATCTATAATAGTATCATCATCATTATTATTATAACTAACACTATCGTAATTATTATTAGCAGTATTATTTTTATTATAGTTTTTATCGGCACCTTTAATATCTGCATCATTATTGCTATTTTTGGCGATTCTATCATGAAATGACGGAAGACAGGCAAGAGGTATATAGTAAAAATTGTGCAGACCCATATTCTCCAATTCTTTAAAAAAATCATCCTTCTGGATTGTGAAAAAATAATCGACATGTTTGGCTATGCCGCTCCAGTAGGTGAGCGTTCTGAAATCTTCTACAAACCAGTATGCCGTGATTATTCCCATACTCCTAAGTCTTAAAATAACCCTCTCAGTCGCAGGCGACTGTGCCATAAAAAGTACCATATCGGGCGGATTGTTCATCACTGCCGAAAGCAGAGCTTCGGACATAAGATTTGAAAGCATCTGCCTTAATGAATTAATATGGTCTTCGTTCTGGGTAAATTCGTTCAGATACTTATACCCATCGTAAAATCTGGAAAAATCCATAATATCGGCGTTATATCCGCAATTCAGAAAAGCCCTGTATATATAATTTCCTATTGTAGAAGAACCGCCGTACATAGGCTGGGCTATAAGAACTCTGAAAGAAGAAGGGCTGAAAAACTGATTTATGTTAAATATCTTATGTATGCGGGTATATTCGTTTTTAAAAATATTTTTATATGAAATAAGTTCAAATAATTGCCGGTCAGTTTCGCCGAATACAATATCCTTTTCAGGCACGGAAAGCAATATTTTATTATACAGCAATTCTGAAAAGTCGCAGCTGCTCAATATAAAATTAAGAGACTCTATGGACGGTTCAAGTACGGAAATTTTAAGCGGATTTATCTCTCCGTATCTGTTTTCAAGCAGCTTTATAAGCTCTTTTATATGATAGCCGAAACCGAGTCCGAATATAATAATATTTTCCGGCTTTTCGTGCTTTTTAGCGTACTTTTCAATTACGGACGCTGCCCATTTTTTCCCTTCCGCAACCGGATCATACACTGAATGTACGGTTATGCCGTTAATTTTAAAAGTCGAGCCGCCGCAGCATTCATGCGGCATACCTGTTCTCGCGGGCAGAAGTTCAAATGTTAGTTTTGTGTTTTGTTCTAAATTTATGCCTGAAGTTTTACGAAAAGCTAAAATCTTTTCTAATAAAACGGGATTGATTTTCTTTAAAATTTCAGCATTCTTTTCAAAACAATTGTTAGCATCCATATCTATTAAACTCATATTATTATATATCAGTACTTATTCCTATACTATGCAAATTGCGCTAACTTAATTTTTGCAGCAATACAATACCGAATAATATCAGGTAATCTCGGTTATATCAAGCAATATCAGACTATAACGATTAATATCAGGTATATTAAGCAATACAAAGTTGTACCAAATAATACTGACCAATATCAGATATATCAGGCAGTATCAGATAGTACTAAGTTAATATTTAGACTGCATCAAGCTATTCGGTCAATAGCGGCAAGCTGAGTTAAAATATCTACCGCCGTGTCTAAAAGCAAAACTATATCGTTAAAAGTTTTTTCTATAAAGTCTGAACCGGCATCAGAATCTGCATATAGGTTTTCATCTATGCTTGAACCTGAACCGGAATATGGGTTTGAATCTGAACTAGAGCCGGAATTTTTATAGAAATCTATCTCATCGATAAAATAATCCGTAACAAGTTTTAAATATCCATAATTACGTCCTATTTCTTTTACTGCTTTCTTAAACCTGTCAAAATACTTAGCGTAAGAACTGTTTTCCTGACTATCCGAACTATTTGCCAGTCCGCCGCCGACTAGCCTTGCGAAAGAAAGTTTTCCGTTTTCAAAAACGGTTATAACAAAAGAAATATCCGACTGTAATTCTTCTATTAATGCCGTGCTTATTTTATAATATTTTTTACAATTTTTCAAAATATTGTCAATGTCAGGCTCAACACCGCACCCTGAAAGAATATAAATCCAGCAGTATTTTAAAATTTCAGATGCCAATTCATTTTTATTTATATATTTTTTTACTAAAGGATAGTAATGGATAGAACCTGCATTGGCGCAGAAAAAAACCTCAGAATTACCTTTCTTGATATTAGAGATAAGCTCTTTTCTTGCAGAACCGCTTTTTCTCAGCGTCATAACAGCCAGCGAAAATACATCCTCGGGCTTTATATCATTTTTGCATGAAAAATTATATCTGCACAGGTCATGCTCCAAGCACGGATAACAAGCTGCCTTAGAGCATATCGCATAAGATTTATTTAAATGAGGACCAGTTTCGTAAAAATTTGCGTTGCCGATAAAAATAGAAACTGCCGGCACTTGTAAAATCTGGGCTATATGAAGCGTGCCAGTGTCTGTCGAGATTATAAGGTCAAAATCTTTAATTATATAAATAAGCTCGCTTAATGAGGTTTTTCCGGTTATATCTATTATTTTCCTTTCAATATTCTCTTTATTGTACAAATTACCTGTATTGTCGGTAATATTTATATTATCGGGGTCAGATAACCGAGAAAACAGCAAATCTTTAATTGCCGCAGCAGCGGGAACATCTTCCTTGGTGCCTATAAACGTTATTTCGCAGTTAAAATGTTTCAGCAGCAGTTCTGCAAGTCTTGAATAATTTTTTGTGCTCCATAATCTTTTTTCTGACGAAGCGCCTGTTGATATGCAGATTCTAAACTTGCTTCTATTGTTTTTATTTTTTTTATTTTTGTTTTCGGTGTTAAATTTTAATTTTAAAATATCATAATTTATTTTTAATTCAGCAGGCTTATTCAGACCTATAAGAGAAAATATATCAATTATATTGAGCTTATTGAGTTTTCTGTTTTTGACAGAATTATAAAAATAATTAGCCGCTCCGTGGCGCAAAAGCGCTTCAGAAGTTTTAAGGGATTTATTAATACATATAAAGCCTTTTTTATTTGCATTATCGAAAAAATCCAATAAAAGACCGCTTAGGATATCATAATTGAGATTTGCAGCCAGACCGTACCGACTAAATAGAGGGAGAACGCAGTATCTTATATTATCAAATAAATTAAAAAAATCTGAATCATTCCGGCGGATATAATCTTCGTCCTCCGCCGGAAACAAATCTTTAAATGTTACAAGCTTAACATCGTCGATTAAAAAATCTTTTATAGCCGTAATATTAATATCGGCAAATATATCGATTTTTACTTTCTTTTCTATTTCTTCTTCTTTTTCTGATTTCTCTTTCTCTCTTAATTCTTCTTTATTTCTCGATTCTTCTTTATTTTTTGCTGTTTCATTAATTTTTTTTATACCTGTCTTCGCATACAGACCGTCTATTAAAGGAATCGACTGAAAAAAATCGCCGATTCTTCTCATCTGAAAAACAAATACAGCGCTATTACCCATTCATTTACAATATAATTAAGTTATGTATGATATATATAATTTTTATCTAATTCATTTTGTTTATCTATGATGCAACTGCAATCATATTGGAAAAGGTGTCAGATTAATTTTTTTGAAAAAAATGAAATCTGACACCTTTTCCTTATATAATGCATAAACCTTTTCTATTGCGGATTAAGGTATTATATGCGGCTTGACACCGATGATACTGCTGCGTTTACCGTATCGTTAGCAACCGAACTTTCGGGTATAGCATTAGCTGACGCCGCCGCACGCTGTTTTTCTTTCTCTAAAATTATTTTCCAGCCGTTTACAAGATTTTCTAAAACCACTAAAGATTCATCAAGTTTATGAGAATCTTTCTTAAGATTTGCGGTAGTGAGATGATATGATAAAAAAACATAAAGCTTGCTAAGATTTTTTGCGGTTTCTCCGCCTTTTTCCATATTAAGATTTAAATTCAACTCATTTATTAAAGCAACGGCATTGGATATAGCAATAGATTTTCCAGCATAATCATTCTGAGCAAGTTTTTCTTTTGCCTGTTGAATAAAAGTAATGGCTCCTTCATATGCCATAAGAATAACAGTTCCGTTATCTATTGTAGAAGCTGCGACATTTTGATATTGATACGCACCAGTGTTAAGCATAATCTTTTTTGCTCCATTTTAAAAATACATTTTTTTTCATTTATTTAATAATTTATTTAATATTAGACGACATCGGTTCTTCTACACTTTATTTAGATTTATTCCGTATTTAAATTCATCTCATATTTAAATTTGTTCTATATTTAATTTAAATTTGAAATATTTATCCCTCAAACTTGATTAACCGCCTGTGGTTGTTGACGGCATCTGACCTATCTGGCTTGCCAATGCGGCACTTGTAGTTTTCATCTCTCCGACGTACTGTTCTAAAGCTGCAAACTGTTTTACATACATCCCCATCTGCTGCTGCACCATTGCGGTTTGAGAAGCAATCTGCTTGTTCATGTTTTTAAGCTGCGAATTAATCTGCTGCTGCTCAAAATAAATAACCCCGTTTGCAGGATTTGTGTAAGAATTTAAAAAATTGGTCATTCCTCCTTTTTCGGAAACACCGTCGGCTGTCGGAGACCCGTTTGCAAGCGCGCTGAAAAATTGCTGAACCTGCTGAGGATTCGATGTCAGCATACTGTTTAATGTCGTTGCATTAAGCTGCAGTTGACCGGAACCGTCTGCGTTTTCGGTAATTCCGTAGGTCGAAGGAAGTCCGCTGCTGCCTGTCATGCCCGGAGCTTCGCTTCCCATAAAACTGTATAAACTGTTTACAAGACTGGCGAGCGCAGGATTACCGCCGAGCGGTCCTGTTGATTTAGTACTCTTATTGTATGTCTGCTGAGCCGACGCATCGCTTAGCAGTTTATTATAAGAAGATACAAAATTATTCACGGCAGAATCTATCGCGTTTGTATCAAGCCCAACCGTAATAGTAGCAGAACCTGTAGAAGCCAGATTTAATGTGACACCCGGAATGACGTCATTAACCGTATTTGACTGGCTCGTAATACTTATTCCGCCGTAAGTCAAAGCTGCATTTTGAGCTGCTTGCGTCGTTGAAAAAGTAAGGGCAGTAGCGGTAGAAGACGTAGCAAGCGTCGGATCAGTTACAGATATATCGTTATTCGTTCCGGTATTATTACTGGTCAGAACAAGCTGATACGGATCGGTAGAGCTGCCGTTATTTATAATCGATGCGCTGACTCCGGCACCTGAATTGTTTATTGCTTGAGAAAGATCGGCAAGCGTATAGCCGGTGGAAGAATTTAAAGCCACATCGGTTGTTTTTCCGTTTACCGTTATATCATAAGTTCCTGTAGCTCCTGAGCTGGACACCGCGGTTGAAGTTGCCGCAACTCCCTGAGAAGCCATAACATCCTGAGTAGCAAGAGCGCTGACGCTTAGACTATAAGTTCCCGGAATCGCCGACGATGAAGCAGTTGCCGTTGCAACCGAAGAATCGCTTGATGTAGCAGAATATGTATTAAACAGCGAAGTCTGACCTAACGCAGCAGCGGCAGAATTTAAATTAGACACAGCTGAACCTATCGTGCTCCATGCGCTCAATTCATTGTTTAACGGCGACTCCTGGTCTTTCATAAGCGTAATAGGCTCTGAAAGACTCTTATCTATTGCATTGAGCAAGGTAGTATAATCTATTCCGGAAGACAGTCCCGTACCGGCGACTATTAACCCCTGATTAGGGTATGAAATAGGAGTGCTTCCGCTGCTTGCGGCACTGCTGCTTAATGAAGGGACAGACATTTATATCGCCTCCTTAACGTCATCTTTATAATATATAAATAATATAAATGAAATTAGAATAAAAATAATAAAACATCAAAAAAACTACAGGTAAAACAATCAAACTAACTATAAACCTATAAACTTTATATTCAGTATTATAATGGAATACCGATAATCTGCAATTTTTATAATTTCTCGTTCAGCAATGCCCCTTTCTGGTAATGAGACATCATGTACTTTATAAACTCCTCGGACGGAATCTGCGACTCGACCTTTCCGGTTTTAGAGTTAACTATATCTATAACAGTTCCGCCGGCTTTCGGGTCCCATTTAAAAAGGGTTAATGTTGAAAGCGCAGGAACAGGATTTAAACTTTCTTTGATCTCAGCCTTAAGAACCGTCTGTAAATTTTTATTTGCCTCAACAACAGGCACAGCCGTATCTTTCACTGCAGACTTGACGCTGCCGGTATTTTGCGTTCCGTTTGCGGAGACAAAAACCGCACCTGCAGCCTCAGAATTTACTTTTGCTAAATCGCCCGCAACACTTTGCGAACCGCCGGCATGAGGAACAGCGGCGTTACCAGAGAAACCTCCCTGTTGAACATTTATCGAATTTAGACTGTCCGCTATATTAGTCATAGCACACACCGCCTCTTTTTGTGTCTTCTATCTGCAACAAAAAATATGAAAACACTGTTTATGGAATCAGCCCCGCGGTTTTTACGCCGCGGGCATCATCCTATTAATTATTAGCATACAAAATATTCACTGTAATATCAAAACCAACAATTAAAACCGCACAATCATAATAATAATTTCCATGTTTCATCCATTTCAGACGTCATGTCGCTGTTTTATATTGCCCTTACTAAGTTTAAAAGCCCCTGATTGACAGTAGAAGCCTGGGAAAGCATAGCCTCGCCAGATTGGGCTAATGTTGAAAGCAGCGTATATTGCGATGTCTGCTTAGCAAAATTAACGTCCATAATATTATCGTACGCTGCAGAAGTATTTGTGCCTTCCGTCTGAAGATTAGCCATAATCTGCGTAACCCTGTTCTGATAAGAACCGAGCTGACCGCTTATACCCGAAACCTGGTTTATAGCAGCCTGAACAGCGGAAAGAGCGACTAACGCAGAAGTATTGTCGGTAGTTGAACCAACAAGAGTTACATTATTTAAAGACGAGTTAATAATAGTACCGCCAGAAGATGCCAATCCGAGAAGACCAGCGGCTACACCCTGTATAGATACGGAAATCTGGCTTGTAGCAGTGTCTGAATTGGTACCTATCTGAAATGTAAAATCACTTACACCGATAGTGCTGCCGCTTCCGCCGGTCAGAAGATTGAGACCGTTAAACGACGTAGAACTCGCTATCTGGGTAATTTCTGAAGCAAGCTGAGAAAATTCGCTTTCAAGCGCCTGCAAATTTTGAGTACTGTTAGTACCGTTCGCAGCGTTGGTAGCAAGCGTCTGCATAGTGCCGAGCATGCCCTGAATCGTCGACAATGCGCCCGACGCGATGTTAATTAAAGAATTGCCGTTGTTGGCGTTTGCCGTTGCCTGCGAAATACCCAGACCTGTTGCATTTAATCCCTGAGCTATTTCATAGCCTGCTGGATTAACCCACGCACCCGTAATTTTAAGACCGCTGGAAAGTTCATTTAACGACTGGCCCAACTGGTTATTAGTATTTTGAAGGTTTGTTTCTGCGATAACCGCAGACTGATTTGAGTTGATAAATAGACCGTTGTACATTTTTTTATCCTCCGTGATAAATTATTTTGCCTTCCGTGGCAAAACTTTTAATTAATTTAAACCGCTTCAATTTTGAGCTGTCAACATTAACAGCTTTTTATTTTTCTCTTATTTATTTATCGTCACTAACCAAAAAAAACTTTAATTTTTTTAAACTTATTTAATTTAATTATTATTTCATTAGTTAATTAGAAACTTTTCATCCATATGTCAGCCATTGCGTTCTCAAAGTCTTTAGCAAATCTTGCGCCGTCAAACAGGGACGACCTAAGAGAGATATTCCTGAGATTTGCCCGTAAATCTGCAAGTTCGGCGATATCTAAGCTGTTATCTTTTGCCTTTTTTATGTACTCTTCTTTATTTTGCGCTATAAACTTGGATAAACCGACGTTATTCGCAATACTTTCACCGACTCTTGATACAAATCTGTCTCCTTTTAGCGTTAATATCGGCACACCCATATATACCGATTCCGCGCCGGTAACACCGCCATTATAAGGAAAAGGGTCAAGTGCTATGTCTATTTTATTATAGGAAGCAAGGAGTTCTGCCCTCGGTGAAGCTCCTTCTAAAATTAATCTTTTTGCAGGTTCTGCTACACCATTGTCGTTAAATTTTTTAAATAAAATATCCTGTACATTTTTATTTCCTAACTGCTTTGTCTTTAGAAACAGCCTTGCAGCAGGAATTTGCAGGAGTATTTCAGACCATATGGCTATAACCTCATCGTTAATCTTGGCAAGATTATTAAAACAGCCGAATGTTATAAAACGGTTCCTCAATGCCGGCAGCATTCCTACTTTAGGCGCTTCACAGGGAGGCGCAAGGCATATACATGAGTTTTGAAACCTGTATATTTTTTCGTTGAAATGGCTTTCTTCGCTTTTCGGCGACGTATAATAATCTCCTATAAAATAATCAATTTCTTTTACTCCGGTGCTTGCAGGATATCCAAGCCAGCTTGCCTGCACCGGAGCAGGCTTATACGCAAAAACAGGCAGCCTGTTGAATCTCGTATGTCCTGATAAATCTAACAGAATGTTAATGCCGTCTTTATAAATTATATGCGCGGATTCTTCATCGTTCTTGTCATAAATAGCCGTCCACTTTTTAAAATAAGGTTTTATTCTCCAAGTCAGTTCGTCTTCTGCGTTATGCGCGCTGTAAGCATACAGTTCTATATTTTTTATACTGCCAAGCATATTTTCCAGCAAAAGGCCTACCGCATGATTCCTAAAATCTCCGGATACAAAACCTACTTTCAGTTTATCTCCTGATTTCGGCATATTATGATTTGTAAATTTGCGGTTAACGCGAGAACTTATTAACGTGCCATATTTTTCAGCCCATTCTTTATAATATGATATGCTGAAATCAGGATTATAATTCATACCCATAAGTATATTGTCATAAGCCTGCAAACTGTCCGGCATTAACTCTATCGCACGCAGATAAGAAAGCTGAGCTTCCGGCTGAGCGCCTATTTCATTAAACGAATTACCTAAATTGTAGTAGGCTTCTGCGAAATCAGGTTTAAGTTGAATAGCTCTGAGACAAACAGCCTGCGCGTCCAATGGTCTGCCGAGATTATTCAGCACGCTGCCGAGATTATGATATGCTATGGCAAGGTCAGGCTGCAGTTCTATCGCTTTCAGGCAGTACATCTGCGCTTCCCTATATCTGTTTATGTCCTGCAGCGTAGCCGATAAATTGCTGTATATAATAGCATCGGCGGGATCTAATTCTATTGCTTGCTGCATAGCCCCTATTGACTCAAGAGTTTTGCCGAGCATTTTTAAGATTGCGCCAAGCGCTTTCCAAGCAAAAGCGCAATCTGGAAATTTTTCTGTCATATTGCGGGCAACAATCTGTGCTTCGGCGTAATTTCCGCTATCAAAAAGCGCAACTACCGCCTCTTTATACTTATTCTTATTATCGAAATATTCAACAGCTGCCGCCCTGTAATTTTTCATCATTATAAATAGGCGTCGAACAACCTTTATTTATTTTTTTAATAATTTTATCTATTTTTTTGGTATTTCCTTAATCCTCCTGCGATAGAAAATATTTATGCATTTATTTGCTCGGTTAAGCAAAATATGAGGAAAAGGTGTCAGATTTTATTTTTTTGCATATGGAATAGTTCAATTAACAAAGAAAATATTTGCAAAAAAATTAATCTGACACCTTTTCCGAGCAAATAACTTTCTATTGCAGGATTAAGGTATTTATTTTATATTTTTTTATTTAATCAACTATGCTAATTTATTATATATTTAATTATAAATTTATTTATTATATGTTTATTTTGCTATCTGCTATAGGTTTATGTATTATATGCGCTTATTTTAAAAAAATTTTAATTTCATCTGCCGCTCCCTCGGGCGATATTCCGTCTGTATATATGATTAAATCTGCCTGAGTATAAAATGGCTCCCGCTTATTTAATAAATTTTCAATATCAGATATTGAAAAATCTGTTTTATTTAAGACAGGTCTGTGTTTTTCTTCTTTTATCCTTGAGTAAATAGTGTCCGGTCTTGCCTTAAGATAAACAACGGTTCCGATGTCTTTCAAAAAATTAATATTCCTATTAAAACATGGCATTCCGCCGCCTGTAGCAATCACGCAATGTTCATTTTTATTACTGGCTGTTTTATTATCGGCGAAATCAGAGTTTGCGCAATTTGCGGCAAAACTCTTGATAAACTCGGTTTCTAAATTTCTGAAATAATTTTCGCCTTTTAGCTTAAATATTTCAGTAATCGTATTCTGTTCGTTATTTTCTATTATATCGTCGGAATCTATAAAATTATAATTTAATTTCTTAGCCAAAACTTTTCCTATTTCAGTTTTACCTGCTCCCATAAATCCAATTAAAAAAAGATTATTCTTCATTCTTTGGTCTTGCCTGCTCCAATAAGTCCAATTAAAAAAATATATTATTTTTCCTTGAAAATCTGCCCTGTATATCCTTCGTAATTACGTTTTATTTCTTCAACGCTGTCGCCGCCGAATTTTTTAAGAAAGAAAAGGCATATTGTAAATGCAAGGGCTGATTCGCATACTATTGAAGCAGCCGGAACAGCGCAAACATCACTTCGCTCAAGAAAAGCTTTTTCCTGTTCGCAGGTCGTCAAATTAACAGTATCCAAATACGGTTTCATAAGTGTCGGAATAGGCTTCATTGCGCATTCAACGGAAATAATCTCGCCGTTTGACATTCCGCCTTCTATACCTCCCGCATTATCTGTTTTTCTATAATATTTTTTTCTTATTGTTCCCTCGTCGGAACACTTTTTAATACCGGTACGGCTGCTGCAATAGATAGAATCTTGAAAATCAGAACCGAGCATATAACCTGCTTTTGTGCCTGCGCCTATTTCCACGCTTTTTATCGCCTGAATACTCATCATGGACATCGCAATATGCGCGTCTAATTTTTCATCCCATTGGGTAAAACTCCCGAGACCTATAGGAACATTTTTAGCCTGTACCATAATAATACCGCCAGTCGTATCGCCTTCTTTTTTTAACCCGTCTATTAATTTCCTTACTTTCTGTTCCTGCTCCGGAAAAGGCATTCGCAAGTCAGAATTACGGATATTTAGTAAAATTTCATCGTCAAATAAATCAATGGATAATTCAGCGGCATCTTCATCGACGTCCATTATTGCTCTTCCTTCAACTTTACTTTTTTCCGCATCGTTGTTATCGTCTGTGCAGCTTTTTCTGCAGTCTGCACGGTTTGTATTATCTTTTTTATCTAAACTTGCATCTGTACATCCTATACCGCCAATGCTTAAAACGGCTGAAGAAAACCGTATGTCAAACTCCATTAAAAGAAGTTCGCATATAGCGCCTGCCGCAACCCTGGAAGCCGTCTCTCTGGCGCTTGAACGCTCTAAGACGTTTCTTATATCATCGAGATTGTATTTTATGGAACCTGCAAAATCAGCATGACCCGGTCTCGGAATATGTATTTTAATATCCTCCGGAACAGGTTTGCAAATATCCATTCTATCCTTCCAATTTTCATAATCCCTGTTTTTAATGAAAAAAGAAATGGGCGAACCGGTTGTAAACCCGCCTCTGACACCGGATATAAACTCTATCCTGTCCGTTTCTATCTTTTGCCTTGCTCCTCTGCCGTAGCCTGACTGTCTCAGAGATAACTTTTCATTTATAAAATTTTCATCTATTTTAACACCTGAAGGAAAGTTGTCTATTATCGTGACAAGCCCTTTTCCGTGAGATTCGCCTGCCGTCATAAGCCTTAGCATATTTTTTTAAGCCCCGTTAGATTTTATAATTTATGATTTACAATTTAATCTTCATATCTGCTTTCCGTCATTGCATAAGCATTATGATTATGAATGCTCTCAAAGTTTTCAGCCTCAACCCTGAACCATTCGATATTCTTATTTTTCTTTAATATATCTGCCACGCATCTCACTATATCCTCCACAAACATAGGATTCTCATAAGCATGTTCGGTTAAAAATCTTTCGTCAGCTCTTTTTAAAAGAGAATATATGGGAGCGCTCGCGCATGATTCCACATCGTTTATTATATCCTCGAACCATATTAGCTTCGAAAATTTAAGTGAAACGGAAACGACCCCTCTTTGATTATGCGCTCCGTATTTAGATATTTCTTTAGAACATGGACATAAGGTATTTATTGGTACTTTTATACCGATTATAATAATGCTTTCATCCTCATTATTATTGTTGTCATTGGTAGTATTGTTGTCGTTGCTGTTATCATTGTTGCTGTTATTGTTGTTATTATTGTTGCATTCTGCTTTTTTATTTTTTATTGTACCTTTATAACTGCAGATATACTCCATAAGGCTTTTTTTTCCGCTGACAGGAGCGGTTTTTTCGATAAAATAAGGAAATTCAATTTCGACGGATGCCGAGCCTGCATTTAAAACTTTTTTAATTTTTCTTAAAATATCCGGAAAACTGACTATGCTTATCTCGCCTCTGTACTCGTTTAAAACCTCTAAAAAACGGCTCATATGAGTTCCTTTAAAGTAATGAGGAAGATCAACGTACATATTTATATCGGCTACGGTGTGCTGAAAAGACTTTTTTTTATCAAGAACGGATATGGGATAATGCAGGTTTTTTATCCCCACTTTATCTATGGGTATGCCTCTTTTATCCTTTGAATTTTGAACATCGGTCAACATTAAATTGAATTAATATAATTTTTAAAGGCTTGATTATGAGTTTATAACGTTAGTATCCCGCTAATACTAAAAGTATATTGTATGTACAGTACAAAATCAAGCGCAAAATAGAAACAACTCAGCCTTTTATAATCTTAGGCGTAATGAAAATCAACAACTGGTCTTTTGAATAGCTGATGCTTCTGGATTTAAAGAGCCAGCCTAAAAGCGGAATATCCATAAGTCCGGGAATACCGCTCGTCGATGTGCTTTTGTTTAATTCATAAACTCCGCCTATGGCTACCGTATCATTGTTATTAACTATAACGGTAGAATTTGCGCTTTCCGTGTCTAATGTCGCCTGAGCCCCTGAAACGGGCGGCGCAACAGAGTCATTTGACGAATTTATCGTAAGCTTCACGCTGCCGTTAGACATAATATGCGGTGTTATTGAAAGAGATATCTGCGCTGTAATAGCCTGAGGAGCCGCAACTGCTCCTACGCCTGCTACAGAGGGCAGATATAATGTTTCTCCTTTGGCGATGGTAGCCGTCTGATTATTAAGAACTATGACTTTAGGCGACGCAATACTTGTAGCTTTGGCTAAACTTTCCAGAGCCTGCAGCGTTGCGGTAATGCTTGCATATTGATTTACTATTCCTACCGAAAAAGTTCCCGGCGACGGCGTTGTTAATGTCGGAGCGCCTGCAGTCGGAGTAATAAGTCCTGGTCCTGCCGGCGTACCAGCCAGCTGACCGGCAAAATAATTTGGCGCAGCAGCCATATTTGTATTGCCCGGAGTAGCGGCTGCATAGCCCCCTTCCCAGTTAATACCCAATTGCGTAGAATATGACTGGTCAACTTCAACCATTTTGGCTATAATTTCAACCTCAGGGGTTCTTCTGTCAAGCTCCTTTACGAGATTTTCGGCTTTTATAACATTTTGCTTAATATCGGTCACAATAAGCGCATGCATTGACTTGTCGACCATAACCTTGCCTTCAGGACTCAGCACTGTTTTCACTTTAGGAATTAAACCGGCAACATTTACATAATTTACAGGAATAATTTTAGTTATTTTCTGTCCCGATATAGCCTTTGCTCTTTTTTGCGCTGAAACGACGGAAGCAATAGAACTTGACGAATTAATGTAATATATACCGTCTTTTTTGACTATTCCAAGTCCATAGGCGTCAAGTATGACTGAAAATATGTCCTTTAGAGGAACATTATGCATTTTCATGGTAACTGAGCCTTTTACGTCAGAACCGATCAAAACATTCATATTTGAAACTTTTGCAATCATTCGTATGACATCAACCAAACTTGCATTTTGAAAATCAAAACTCACACGCATAGTTGAGGGGTCGACAAATAATTTCCTTACCGTTTTCTGTCCTGAAATGCCTGCAAAATTTTTGGCAAATGAATTTGCCTGAAATAATATAAGTGTTAAAAATAAAAAGACCGATAGAAATACAGCCGATAGAAAAATAAGTCCCTTCGCCGTAAATATCGCTTTAGTGTTATCATTTTCATTCTTCTCTATGTTTTTTTCTGATGCTTCTTTATTCATCATGCCTCCAGCGCTCCTTAACCGTTCCTATTTCATACTAAATTTATATACGCTATTTTATTTCATGTACATTATTTATCGACAGCCGACTGTGTATAAATTGCTCTCTCCATGCATTATATCATTATAATTATATATATATTATTATTATATTATAATTACTGCCAATATTACTGTTGTCTTTATCTGAACATTTCAACATTTTATTTCATGCTCATTACATAATTAACTGTGCGCATCTGCCCTAACTGATTATATGTTTTTTCAGATAAAACAATAGAATTTTCGGTAATATCCGTTATTCTTGCTCTATTGACGCCCATAATAGAACCTGCGGTTACTATATATGACCTTCCGTCAGGCGTCGAAACCATAGCGTAATACTTTCCGCTTTTTTCCATTATGCCCACGATATGAAGCGACGACAAACTGTATTGCAGCAGCGGCAGTTCGCCGTATTTGAAAGATACATTCGGTTTTTGCGCATATAAAAACGTCCTAAACGGATTCCTGGCTAAATTGTACGGATACGGATTTACCGTTAAATTCTTATGCTTTAACAGTTCTATTTTTTTCGCCAGACTACTGTTTCTATTAATATTGTTATCGCTTTTGCTTGTTATGTTTTTGTTCTTATTATACTCATACTTTAATCCTTTATTGTTCCCATTACGGTGTTTTATAGTGCCTGCGCCGCTTTTTTTGATATTTCCGGTAGTTAATAATTTTGGCATAACGCCTATAAAAGAAAAAGTCGTACCGTTAAAACTCACCGCAACGTTATGTTTAGAAGCACTGCCGGCAATAGACACATTGTGAACATCAACGATTCTATTCATATCCGCAAGTTTGTAAAAAAATTTATAGACGTTGAAAAATGACCCGCTTATACTCATTGAAAAAGGCACTGCTTCATAAAAACTCTTAGGAGCTACCTTTTCAGGTTTAAACATATCTAAATTTAAATGCAGAGCTTTAGCATAATTTGAAACTTCCATTAAAAGACCCGGTATATTCTTTTTAGAAGGAAGTTCAGCCAATAAACTTAAAAATTCTATTTCAAGTCTTTTCTGTTTCTTTACTAAAGCCGGATAAGTCCGAACTTCCGTTATATAAGAGGCATATCTGGTTTTGACGATATTTAGCGACGACTGTTTTTGATTTAAGGAAGTCTCCAGCGATGAAAAAAACATAAAATAATAAATAGCTAAAATCGCAATAAAAATAACAGCGCCCGCAACAATTCCTATAAATATTTTACTTTTCAAATTTATATTTTTAACATTTAGATTCATTATTATCTGCCTATTTCCGATTACGCTTGTTTTATATTTTTATTATTGTTTGCCTATTTATATTATTGCTTGCTATTTTTTATTATTGTTTGCCTATTTTTAATAATTGACCTGCCGAATTAAAAAAATTCTTTACTTAAGGCTATTTAACAACAGATTTTTTTACTATATTTTTAGAGTTTAGCTTAGATTCAGGTTTTTTATATTTACTTTTCATAGTAAGGCTAAAATTTTGTAAGTTTAAATCCTGTTTTTTGGTCTGAGCTGTCTGTATCAAGTTAATAGAATTAAAAAATCCGGTTTTCTTTATTTTTTTCATAAACATGGACACTACCTGACCGTCTAAAGCCACCCCGCTTATGCTGATATTGCCGTTATCTGATTTCAAAGAATTTATCCACGCAAATTTTGGAATAGCACCTGTGAGAGAAAACGTATAACCTATAGGTCCCTGCTGCTCTTTTTTTAATGTTTTAATAATATTAATTTTTTGAAGTATCTGGCTCTGTACTTTTCTTATCGCAACAACTTTTTGAACTTTTGGCATTAATACGGAGATTTTTGAATTATATGAAGCAATATTATTCGTTACATTATTTATTTTATTCTGAACGAAAGACTGCATAAAATAAACTGCCGCCGCCGCCGCTACTATCGGAACGACTATGTAAGGAATAAAAGAAATAATACTGCTTTTATCAACTTGCGGTTTGAATTTTTTGGACTTCTGTTTTTTATTTAGATTTATTTTTATAATCATGGCTCTAACCCTCTGACTGCCAAACCGACTGCAACGCCGAAAAGCGAATATTTAGATTCTATAAAACTTGTATCGCCGATATTATTGCCAAAAACAATTTTTCTAAACGGATTAATGATTGAAACTGGTATATTAAGTTTAGATTCTATATCTCCGGAAAGACCTGAAAGCATAGCAGAACCGCCCGTGAGAAATATTTTTTTAGGATACTGTTTATCGTTATTAGCCGCAAAATAGTCTATCGTTCTCTGTATCTCTGATGTTATTCTTGCAACAATCATATTTATATATATCATATAATTGGTTTTGAAATTTTCGTCTCTTTTTTCAATGCCGCCGGTTTTAACATTTTCCGCCTCATTAAAATCCATCTGAAATTTTTTTGCTATTTCTTCGGTAATATTAACCCCTCCGATGGGTATGTCTCTTCTAAATAGGTTAAAACCTTTATTGACAATATGAACATTGGTCTCAGTCGCTCCTACTTTTATAATTCCGGCCATCTGATCCGTTTCTTCGGGATAATTAAAATTAAACATATTTTCCGTAGCTATGCAGTCAACATCCACTATAGGCGAATACAAACCGCATTCATTCATTAAATCGACCCTATCATTTATAATATCTTTTTTGCCGGCGATAATCATTATCAGATTGCTGCCTGCATCTGCGGCAGAATCGCCCAATATTTCATAGTCAAAAGATACTTCCTTAATGTCGTAAGTTATATATTGCTGAGCTTCGTAAAAAATAGCGGAATCAAGTTCCGATTCTTTCATTTTAGGCATATCTATATTTTTTATAATAACATGCTTGCAGGGAATAGATATAACAACATTCTTGTCTTTCATGCTGTGATTAGCAAAAGAACTTTTAATGTATGAAATAGCCGACGCATGGTCTTTCAGAAATCCGTCGGAAACAATTCCTGACGGGAGGTTGATTAAATCTATGGAATCTAATGTGTATTTGCTGCCCGCTCTGGATAATTCCAATATTTTAATAGAACTATATCCTATATCTATGCCGACCATTTTTTTTGATGATAAATTAATTTTAAAACCCATTAGACATTTACCGTATAAAAATAATCATTATTATTATAAATTATGACATAATTAATTAATTAACTAGCTAACTAAAAGCATTATAACATAATTAACCAGTTACAAAACTACACAATTAATTACAATATTAAATTAATTACAAATTAATTACAATATTAAGATAAAATAAGTCAAAACAAATGTCAAGCTATTTTTGTTATTCTTGCTATTCTTATTATTTTTTATTAAAATCTTTAAATTTTGCGCACATTAAATAAAAAGAATAGACCTAAAATAAAAAAAATAGACCTATACGTTTAAATATGTTTAAAAAAATAATTCTGCATTTTTTTCTTTTTTGTTTTGAATTTTAAATAAAAATCGTATATGATATTTATTTTAGCTGTTTATACAAATAGCTGTCTGTATAAAAGACATAATAATGTACTTATTAATACATTTACATAACAATAATCATAATTACACCATAACATCCTATTACTGATGTATTATCATTCAATTTTTATTAATGAATAAAAACAAACTAATCACAAATTTTCTATTCGGTTTCTTAATTGTTCTATTTATTTTCAGGATTATCTTTATTACCCATATCGACCTGATTCCGGAAGAAACTTATTACTGGCAGTGGTCGCGGCATCTTTCGCTTTCATATTACGATATGTCTCCCATGATTGCATATATTATTGCGTTAACAACTTTTTTCGGAAAACTTAATTCTCAATTTTTTGTAAGATTGGGCGCTCCCGTAATTTCACTGCTTATCTCACTGTTTGTTTATATTATACTGCAAAAATTAACATCCAATAAAACATACAGCCTCGGCGCTGCGGTACTGCTTAATGTCATACCGATATTTAATATAGGTTCAATCCTTATAGTTTACGGAGACGCACAGCTTTTATTTTTTTCGCTTTCCATTTTTTTTTTAATTTACCTAATACTCTTTAAAAAAGATTATTATATTTATTTAATTGGAGCTGCCACAGGACTTGCACTGTTAAGCAAATATACTGCGGTTTTTTTATATCCTATTGTTTTTTTATTCTTTCTGCTAAGCAAAAATTATAGAAAATACTTATTGAGAAAAGAGCCGTATATTGCTTTTTTAATATCTTTGCTTTTGTTCTCTCCTGTAATTATATGGAATTATTTAAATGATTATGCATCGTTAAGACATTTATTTACTTTATCCGGAAATCACGTAAATTTTAATGCATTTATTCATAATCTGCTTTTATTTATAGGCTCTCAGGCAGGCATTTTTTCACCGTTTATTTTTATTATTTTAATATTTTCTATGTTTTACGGATTTTACAAGGGAATAAAAAATAAAGACGATATATATCTTGCGCTTTCTGTTTCAGCCCTTGTACCGTTTGCATATTTTTTATACCAGTGCACAAAAACGGAGGTACAGCCTAACTGGCCTGTTTTTTTATATTTTCCGGCATATATAATGGCAAGTCTGTTATTTTTTAAATATTACAGCAACAGACTTAAAAAAAACATTTCAAAAAAACTTGCGGCTTCTGCGTTATCTTTTTCTATTATTGTAGGACTTTTATTTTCGGTATTAATTTTCATTGAACCGTCTTATCCGATAATAAAATTCAAATTAGACAAAAGTCCTGTGCGTGATGTTCTGGGGTGGAGAAAATTAGCCTTTGACGTTGATAAAATCGCAGCGGCTGATAAAAAAGACAATTTTTTAATTTCTGCAAGAAGATTTCAAGTTGCAAGCGAACTTGCCTATTACATGAAAGGACAACCGGAAACATATTCTTTTAATTATTTCAAAAGAAATAACGAATATAGTTTATGGAATAATTTTAAAACAAAAAAAGGACAAAATTTTTTATATGTTATAGATACGAAATACGGCAAACATATAGAAAAAAAATTGTCCTCCAATTTTAAAAGATATAAACTGCTCAAGACAATAACTATACGCCATCAAGGACAAAAAGTCAGGACCGTAAAGATTTACGGTCTATACGATTTCCTCTATAAAAATAAATATTTATTTAAGAAATTCGCATCAAAAACATTCTGATAGATTTACATTTAAGCAGATTGTAGATTTAATGATTTAAAAAATATTTCTTATATAATTATTATACGTATATTTTTTATTTACATTTAATAAATTTAAAAAATATTTCTTATTTAATATTATCAGTCGTATATTTTTTATTTATTTAATGTCGTATATATTATTAATATTTTTACCTAATATTTTATATATTATTTTATATATTATTTATTTTTAATATTGTTTATTATTCAATTTCTGCTAAAACTTTTTCAAAAGCTTTCATATGTGCACTTTCTGCCCTTCCCACCATGTCAAACCATTTTGCAATTTCTTCCAGTCCTTCCTCGCGAGCTTCTTTAGCCATTCGCGGATACATTTCGCGTACTTCGTACTTTTCCCCTTCTATAGCTTTTTTTAAATTTTCCGGCGTAGTTTTTATACCGTTCATATGATTAAAATGACCTAAAGCGTGGGCTGTTTCCCCCTCTGCTATAGACCTAAAAAGTTCGGCAACCTCAGGGTAACCTTCGGCGTCTGCCTGCCTAGCCCATGCGGTATATTTTCTGTTTGCCTGAGATTCGCCTGCGAATGCTTCCGTAAGATTTTTTTCTGTATTTGTCATAATTGAACACCTTACCTTTTTAAATTTTATGTTTATTTTGCGTTTTATTCGTCAGTCCTTAAATAAAATGACCCTTCTCTTTTAATACTTCTAAGGGGTTTGATATCATATCGCTAAATTGGACTTCTTTTTCGGAAAAACCGAAAGCAAGCGCCATCAACTGCGTAAGATACACAACCGGAAGTTCGGAATCTTTACCGAATTTTTCAACAATTTTAGGTTGATTAACGTCTAAAGCTCCTGCGCATTTCGGACAGATAACTACCAGAACATCTGCTCCGGCTTTCTTTGCTTTCGAAAGCGTCTGAGAACAAAGAGCAAAAGATGTTTCTTCATCCTGAACTACATTTCTGCCTCCGCAGCATTGCACTTCGTTGCCGTACTGAACAACCTCGGCTCCTATACTTTCAAGAAATTCATGCATAAAACGCGGTCTTTCAGAATTATCCATACCCGGTTTCTTATCCGTAAACGTATACATTGACGGTCTCGAATATAAACAGCCGTAATATGGTGCAACTTTCAGTCCTTTTAACGGTTTGACCGTATTTTTTTTAGCTTCGCCGGGTCCTTTCTCGTTGTATAAAAATTCTAGAATATGACGCGCGCCGCCATCAGGAACGTACTCTTCCTCATCGGCTTCTTTCAAAATGGAATTAACTTCATCAAGTAATTTTTTATCTTCTTTTGCCCGTTCAATAGACCTCGTGAATTCATGATAGCAGACTGAGCATGCCATAACAAGGTCTTTACTCCCGAGTTCAGATTTAGCTATTACCATATTTCTAAGAGGCAGATATAAAGACACGGCGCCCTTAGATTTCATTTCTCCGATGCCGCAGCAATTATAATCAGGTATATCAACTAATTCTATACCCATCTTTTTAGAAACTAATTTAGAGCTGTTGTTATAAGCTCTGTCAATCGTTAATAAAGCGCACCCAGGATAATAAGCAGCCTGATTTTCTTTTAAATTTCCCATTTTATATACCACCTTATTATTTAGTTATTTTGATTACTCCTACAATAACGTGTTTAATTATTTTCCTTAGTCCTGCGAAATCTTTTCTTTCTTGAAAGAGAGATGAAAGTAGCCTATAATAACGTGTTTAATTATTTTCCTGTTCAAGGGTTCCCGCGTGCCTTAAATAATTATCTATAGCATCCTTAGATTTATGCCATTTATGTGGTTTTCCGAGTCTTAAAACAGACAATGCACGTCCGTCTTTCATCATTTTAAAAATAGCGCCCCTTTCATCTTTATCACTCAACAGTTCGGTAGTCTTCCCCATTTTTCTCATAGCCGTCGTGTGCAGATTGGCAAGGTCTAATCTGCCGTGTCCCAATATCATGCCTTCGTATATCGCCTTAACTTCTTCATCGATTGTAAGCTGATGTTTAGATTTAATTTCTTCAGGAAAATATTTTTTTATTAACAGAGCCAACGCTTCCATCATTTCTGCAGGATTAACCTGTTTAGGACATCTCTGCGAACATTTGTAGCATCCTACGCAGCGCCATGCGACGTCTACATATTTTTTCAATTGTTTTAAATTTCCGAGCTGCATCATATATATAAAAGCGCGCGGATTAAATCTTCTATATAGAGGTGTTACGGTACAGCTTGCAGTACACATACCGCATTGCCAGCATCTGTTAATTCTTGAACCGACGACAGTTTTTTGAATTTCGTCAAAAAAACTCCTGTCGAATTCTGAATCCACCCTTGTTTCAATAAAGGTATTCCATCTGCCTGAAACATCAACGCCGTCAATAACAAGATTTTTTTCTTCTTTGATTGCATCATCGTCTATCAGATGTCTTGCTATTATATGTTCGCCTTTTTCGGCAACGGGTCTTTCGCTATTTTTATTATGCTCTTCAGCCATAGTGCCTCCAATCTTGATTGCAATATTAATTTAAATTAAATTACTTACTTAATAGTTGATTGCTTAATTACTACTTATTTAATTACATAATTACTTAATTAATTAGTTGATTACATAATTACTTACCGATTTAATTAATAAATTAGTTATTGCTTAGTTAATTAATTAATGGATTAATTTGTTGATTGCTTCGTTATTCACTTCGTTGCTTAATTAATTGTCCAATTAATTGATTATACTTCTATGCTATTAATTGCCATTAATAATTACAAATTATCCAAACCATTATTTATAATGCTGCTGATTATAACTCATTATAATAATTATTTATATCGTTAATAATAAATGAATTATAATCATAATTTTTCAACTCCCAGCAATTTTTTCATTAAAGTATATCCATCCGGAACGCCTACGGATAAAGACTTAGATTCCGCATAGACCATTTTAAAAACATAGTCCGCATACATATAAGCCATCAAAATATCCGCTCCGAACGGAGGTTTAATATCAAAACCGTTTTTATACGAAAGTTCATATAAATAATCTGTTTCATCCCGCATCTCTCTCAGGGTAAACGGCATGATATAAGCATTTCCGTCCCACGTTCTTTTTAAAAAATCCGCCATATAAGGCAGCGAACCTGTTCCGTTATCCGGTTTATAAATCCATGTCGTCCACAAAATATTGTTTTCGGGTTCGAGAAAATGCAAAATTTCAAAAGCAAGATCCCTCTTGACCAATACATTGTCATAGGCAAAAATCTCAAGAAATTTTCCCACCTTTATTTCTTGCGTTTTCTTTCCCTTGAAAACACTGAATGCCGCAATTAAATTTTCGCTGCTTATTGTGTCTAATATTTTTTTCTTATGCCTTCGTATAGAAAATACCAGAGATAAAATATCTTCAAAATTCTGACTATCTGAGTTTAACCCGCTAATAAAATTTTTTATTATGCCGGATTTTTTATCTAAAAGTTTATAAAGCTCACCTAATTTTTCAGTATTTAAATTTTCTCTGATTATTTCAAAAAATTTAATTTCGTATCTTGAATCTATTTTATTATTCTTTAATATATACGGCATAAAATTTTAATAGGACCCGCAAAATTTAAATTAAGCTGAAACCAAATTAGATTAAAAATTTTTTTCGCCTTACTTATATGATGCGTTATATAAAATCAATAAAATAAGCCGAAGCCAAATTAGATTAAGAATTTTTTTTGGCATATATATAAGCATTCATTGCAGCTGCTCCGCCTTCTACTATTGCATCCGCAATAGCTTTAGGACCTGTGCATGCTCCTGCCAGAAAAATACCGTCTTTGTTTGATTTAAAAGGTGACAGCGTAATATTCGCCTGTTTCAGAAAACCATGTTCGTCAAGCTCTATACCGAGTTTATCCGCCATTTCAGGAGACTGCGGACCGCCTTCCATACCGGAAGCAAGAACCACCATATCGAACGGTATTTCGAAAGGACCCCTGAGCAGTGTATCTTCACCCTTACATATTACGGTATTGTCAGGTCCCGATGTAATTTCTGCTACCCTGCCTTTGACTATCTGCACATCGTGTTCTTCCATGGCTTTCCAGTATAAATCTTCATAAAACCCGTATGTTCTTATATCCATATAGAATATATAAACCTCTGTTTCAGGAAAATGTTCTCTCAGCTCTATAGCCTGTTTAACAGAAACGGTACAGCATACTCTTGAGCAATATTGATTGCCGACATGCCTGTCCCTTGAACCTACGCATAAAATTATTGCCACGTTTTTAGGCGGTTTGCCGTTAGAAGGACGCGTAAAATTTCCTTCGCCCATCATTCTTTCTAAATCTTTAATGTCTATAACATCGTCAAATAATTGATATGAATATTTTGAATCTTTGGCAGGGTCAAAGTGTTCAAAACCTGTCGCAACAATAACAGAATCAAATGTCTTAGTTTCGCTGCCGGCACTTGATTTTATAACGGCATTAAATTTTTTGCCGTCTTCCTTAAAGCTTTCAATATTTGCCGAAAGATATTTTTTTATATTATTATTAGATTCAGCACGTTTGATCAGTTCACCTATAACGTTATCTGCCGGCTGAAGGTCTGGAAATAAATATTTGTATTTAAATTTTTTCGGATTTCCTCCAAAAAAGGTGTCTCTTTCCACTAAACTTACATTTACGCCCAATTCGGCAAGTTCGATAGCAGCATGAAGTCCTGCGGGTCCTCCGCCTATTACAAGAATATTTTCAGCCATATAATGCCTCCTCTATTTTAAATATTTAAATATAAAAACAAGTGATATTATATTATGTTATATTATATTGTGTTATATATTTACATATAATATATTAAACAATAATTATGCAAAAAGCTAACAAAGCGACTATAGATTATTACGCATATTCATACAGATTTTCAGGTTTTTCGCCGGCTCTCAATTTCTCTAAATAGGCGTTATATTCTTCTTCTGATTTCTTCCAGTCGATTCCGATTTTTTCGCATAACGGTCTCCAATCGGTCGTATGCCATTGAAGCTGAACTATTTTATAAACATCGGCTCCGCATACGAGAGCGGCAAACATAACGTCCGCCATAACCGGCACCTGTTCGGTATAGCCCATAGCTTTGCCTATCCATTGATTTTTATCGAGCGTTGTGGTGCATCCGGTATCCTGAGTTATGCATACGTCAGAATTAGCTTCGAGCACCATAGGTCTTATTTTTCTATCCATAACAAAAGACCTTGAAGCTTCCCTTTCCGTCAATATATGCCGGAATCCAAATCCGCAGCAGTCGTACCAGGTGGAATAATCGGCAACCTGAGCCCCCAGAGCAAGAGCGACGCCGGTTGAAACGGCAGTTCTTTTTCCTGCATAGATGTCTTTATCATAAATACAATCTTCTGGAATCATCTTATAACAATGACAGGCAGGATGAACAGTCGTAATAATATTGCTTAAATCATATTTTCTAAGTTTTGCTATTTCAAATCTCATGACATGAACCCACTCGCTGTAATGGACTATTTCTTCCGGAATTACAAGGTCTCTGCCTATTTTGTGCATTATTCTTCTGACTTCATCTCTCAATTCTTTGTTTTCAACAAGCAGATTGCGCATTTCTTTATAATCCCCAAAAGACGTTGCGCAGTGTATTAACGGAAAAAGTCCTAATTCGTAAGCCCTATGCCAATTTCTGACTGCAACCGCAGCAAGACCGACCGGATTTGAAGTTGCGGAACCGTGATAATTCCACGCAGTACAGGAAGTCTGATTTCTTTCGTCAACATACTCCGTACCGAATTTATTCATAAACCATAGAAGCGACACCGGATAGCCGGGGATATTTCCGCACTGTCCGCAAGATTTATGATGCCATAGTTTTGTTGTAGGTATCTTCTTCTTCCAACCAAACAGAGTTTCGGCTTCAATAGGTTTGTGCTCGTCCGTAATGTGAATTACTTTCAGTTCGCCTTTTGCTTCAAGTTCTAAAAGTTCATTATGAATATTTTCAATTTTTCTGCCTGCGATATGTCTAAAGTCTGATTTAACATCGGCAAGCCCCAATCTGTTCCTAATCTCAATAGCCATATTATGTTCTCCCGATTAATTTACTAAAAACGTACAAACAAAAAAAATAAAAAGTATAAATATAATTATTTTTCTCGTTTTATTTATATTTTCTAAAACTGCAAATACAATTGTTTTTCTTGTTTTATTTATATTTTCTATTTGTTGCCAATTAATAAAAAGCGCAAAAAGAAATGTACAATTTTTTAATCCTATTCATACTTTATTTATTTATTTTTTCTATCTGCTTTTTTATTCGCTTCTGACATCATCCACAATATCTTGAATTATCTCATACAGCGAAGGATCAACCACTTCGATAATTTTAAATACGCCTGCTTCCTCAAAAATGGTATAAAGCTCTTTCATTGCTTCAGGAGCAACATCCCACGCAAGATTTGTAACCTGAAGCGTCGGCATAGGAATAGCTTTTCGTTTTAACGGCAGATCCTCGGATGCATAACCTATATGAGGACCCCAGTCAGGAAAAAAATCAGGCTGAATCATATCAGGAGATAACTGATTCCCATATGCAGTCAACTTTAAAAGAACACGAGAATAAGGCTTTAAAACTTTTTTTGCGGATTCAAATCCTCTTCTGACGGATATTTCTCTCAATATCGCAATAACGCCGCCGGGGTTATTTAAGAACGGACAAATCATAGCACACGTAAAACACTGAAAACATGCCCACACGTACTCATCCATCATTCCCCATACAAGCGCGGGGTCATTAGATTTACAATTTTGAAGAACCATCCTTGGAGAAAAATCAAAAAACCTGTGCGGTGGACATCCTCCTGTGCATACTCCGCAATTCAGACAGCCTCTCACATATTCTTCATATCTGAAATCTTTTTTAGCTTCTTCAAAAATTTCCTTTTTAAAATCATTAGAGACAATACTTACACCATTTTCATCATATTCCATTATTTATTGTCCTCCTTTTAATTATAATATTGCATATATTTAACATTTATATACTTATATATTTACATAGTTATATATTTGCATACCTATATGTTTATATATCAATTTAATTTACTAATTTAGTTTAAAACATCGCAATAACGCAGCAATACACTGCTATAAAACAACTTACAGTATAACATATTGTTTCTATTATATATTATGACAAACAACAATGCAATCGTATAATGTATCCTTAATTCTGCAATAGAAAGTTATCTGCTCGGAAAAGGTGTCAGATTAATTTTTTTGCAAATATTTTCTTTGTTAATTGAACTACTCCATATGCAAAAAAATAAAATCTGACACGCTTTCCTTATATTTTGCTTAACCGAGCAAAGAAATACATAAATATTTTCTATTGCAGGATTAAGGTAAATTGTTTCTATTATATATTATGACAAATAACAATATACCGTTATAATACAACTTACAGGGTATCCTCTATATTTTCGACATCTTCAGCTTTTTGTTCCGCCGCTTTGCTGAGCATATCAAGTTCGCTTGACGAATAGAGGCTCATCTCCGTCTTTCCGCCGGCATGAAGTATCTGCAGATATTGAAATATAGTAACAAAGAATAATCCGCCTATCATGTTGCCCAAGATAGTCAGCGGAACAAATTCAGCTAACCATGGAATATAGGTCATCCCCGAACCTGAATTTATTGATATTAATATTTCGGAAGAAGCGACGACTATATGGCTAAAAGACCCTATATAAATCATAAAGCCTACCGTCCAGATTATAATTATTCTTGCCAATGTTCCGCTGGATGCAATTAAAAGCCATGTCATAAGCGTAATGAGCCATCCTGCAAATATACCGCTCAGAACCATAATATAAGGCGAACGGGACATATAACTGTGTGCTACCGTATGGATATGGTCAATAACAAAAACAGGCAGAAGCAGTCCTAAAGAGCTTGCTATAACTATGGCAAACAGAAAAATGCCTCCCATGTTGCCGGCTAAGGTTAATCCCCATAGTTTAAATAACTTATTAATTTTAGTTTTTTTAGCCAAAACGGTAGTTACTGGGAGTAAAAAGTTTTCCGTAAAAAGTTCGCTTTTGCCTATCAGCAGAAACATAAAACCTATCGGAAAAAACAGAGCGCCGAATATTTTAGACGTAGGTCCTCCGACCAATGGTTCAGTAGCTCCTGCAACGTAAGAGGAAGCTATAATACCGAAAGTTACGTTCATTCCGGCTATTAAACCGGACATAAACATTTCTAGCCAGCTCCTCTTAAGTCGTAGCAGCCCTACTTCGGCGGCGGCTTTAAATATTTCCGACGGTTCCTTGCCGCCGGGTTTTTCAACCCTGTTAATAGCGCCTATTCGATTTTTTGTTTTTTCTAAAATCTCGTTTATTTTCTTAGAAAGATATAACGAATGATGAATTTCATCGGCAAGATTATTTTCTATTAATGTTTTAACCCCTTCGTCTTCGATGATTTCTAAAGCAGCGGTATAATCGTTAATAGCAATTTCTTCAAGTTTTAAATCAATCCTCAGCATATCTAAAGGAGCTGAAACCTGATGTGAAGCATCTGTTATTCCCTTCTGGATATCGCGGACTTCGCTTACAGAGCGCGGTTTTCCTCCAAGCTCGGTTATTTTGTCTCTTATGTTTATTATATGACCGCTTTCGCTTGAGGCAAAAGATTTTAAAGTCTGAATAAGCGACGGGTCGTCAAGATTTTTTGATTGCTGAAGATATAAATCCCTTCCGGCGATCTCAGCGTTTAGGAATTTATGCAGAAGTTCTATTATCTGGTCTTTATTGAGGATATTTTTGTGTTCCATAAAATTATTAGTATTTGGTTTGTTTTAATTGTGTTCTAATTATGTTATGCTATGCTACGCTTTATGTTATGTTGCGTTTTATCTAATTGCGTTAATTTATTAAGTAAGTTAAACAACAAATTACAATAGCTATATTTATCGTGTATAATAAATGACTACAAATGACTACAAATGACTACATAGAACATACGCACTATTTCAATTATATCATACATTTTATACTTTTCAACTAAACAAAAGTTTAAGACGTGAATTCAATATCTAATTGACTTTTAAGTCATTTTAGCGTATCATCATCTCAAATAGCTTTATTGTTGTTATTTTTATGCCTGTCATTAATTTATACAGCTGCATAACATATATTTATAAACTAATAATTATACAGATATACATTTATAAACGTTAAAAAATTTCGTAAACCGTAAATAATGAACGGCAAAAAAATTACTATCACAAGTGATTCTGATAAAGCCACAAAATCTTTACTTGTAGCTATACTTTCTACGATAGCTTTGGCAGATTTCGGACTCGGGTTAAACACGGTAGTTTTGCCTTTATACGCTAAAAGTCTCGGCGCAAGCATAGTTACTATAGGTTTAATAATCGCCTCTTTCGGATTAGCACGCATTTTAATTAATATACCGGTCAGTATATTAAGTAAAAAATTTAAAATGCAGTTTATGCACGTCGGCATGTTTATGATTTTACTCGGAGCTGTCGGATACTATTTTTCCACTTTTTACGGTGAATTGTTTATATTTAGATTTTTAGAGGGATTCGGGTCTGGAATTATCAATACGTCTTCGATGATAATGCTTACAAAACATCTCTATAAAGATGAAAAAAGAGCAAAGGTATTAAGTAAATATATGATAGCAAGACGGCTGTCTATGGGATTAGCGCCTTTCATCGGCGCCGCCGTGGCTTTCAAATTTCATTTTAAAAGCGCCTTTCTGCTTTACGCAATATTGATGCTTATAGGCTTTTCAATTTCATTATACAATAGAAAATTATTGAAGAAGTTTTACAATGGGGAAAAAGCAGAAAATAAAGAAAATAAAGAAAAAGAAAATGAATCGGCGGCAGTGATAGAAAAAGCAGGAAAAGAAGAAAAAAATGCAGCGAAAATTAATAAAACAAATACAGGTACAATGAATGAAGCTAATGCAATAAATGGAATTAATAAAATTAGCAAAACCAACACAGTAAATGAAGCAGATAAAATTAGCAAAACCAATATGGTAAATGGCGTCAATAAAATTAGCAGAGATAACGCAGAAGCTAACACAATAAATGAAGTCAATAAAGCAGATAAGAAAGACAAGAAGAAGAAATATATAAATTTAATAACAAATATAAGTTTTATGCTTTTATGTTTTTTAACATTTTCTTTTTTCTTCTCAAGAATCGGCTCTAGAAGAGAACTTGTACCGTTGGTAGGGGTGGGCATAGTACATATAAACCAGGCTTATATCGGACTTCTTGTATCAATATCCGCATTAATAGGCGTGGCGCTGACTTATTACTCGGACAGGGTTATTAATAAATTAGGTATAAAAAGGTCGATAGTAATATCTTTTGCTATTTCTGCCTCAGGCATACTCTGGTTTATAATATTTAATAATTTAGACGGATTTATCGCCTCAATTCTGCTATTAAGTGCCGGAGGCGGATTTTCTGGACCGGCAAGAAATTTATATCTTATGGATAGTGTGGATAAAGTACATTATGAAGAAGCAATAGGAATTTACAGGACATTGAGCGATTTAGGATTTGTATTAGGACCTGCCATCATCGGCTTAGTTTTCAGCTATTACAATTATCTCTCCGCCTATTCTGTTGTTGCGGCGATGCTAATTACGGCGGCAATTTTATTTGGAGCTTTTGCAAAAAGCTACTGACCAGATACTGACCAGTAGATATTAACACGGCTTCACTGCCAATAATAAAAACATTTGATTTTAATATCAGTGAAGTTTGTGTGCTACAATATATGGAACTGATTTGACGTATGCTGCATTGCAAAACATTTGATTATGCTTAAATCAGTGAAGTTTGTGCGGTTAATAAAATGCGATGAACCTCCCAGCAATAAATCCTATCGCCGCTGCAATGCCGCCTATTATAACAACCTCCAGCGCACTTTTGAACGGCTTTGTTTTTGTTATTTTAGATTTTGCAAGTCCGGTAAATATCAGCACGAAAATTGAAAATAAAATGGAAATAACTACGGCAATGGACGAGTTTTTAATAAAAAAATAAGGCAGCAGCGGCGGTATTCCGCCTGCCAAAAAAGACACTCCCGTATATAAAGCAAGTTTTATAGGATTTTCATGATAATCGCTTCCTATACCAAGTTCATCCGATACCATAAAACTTAGCAGCAGCCGCCTGTCAGACATCAATCTTTTTACAATAGGTTTGATTTCTTCAACCGTGAAGCCTTTGTCCTGATATATTTCATATATTTCTTCTTCTTCATGCGCAGGGTCTTCTTTTATTTCCCTTTTTTCCCTGTTTATTTCCTTCATATAAAATTCATTCTGTGATTTCGTAGCAAGATAGGCGCCGAAAAACATAGATATAGTGCCGGCCACAACCTCTGCCATGCCCGACATAAGGACTATTCTGGTATTTACAAGAGCGCCGGTGACACCGGCTACAAAACCTATTGTAGTAACTAATCCGTCGTTGATGCCGAAAACAAACTCTCTGACAAGCCTGCCCTCAGGGGTGTGCCAATTTTCATTATGAAATTTTTTAAGCGGATCTGTCGCCATTACCTAATTTTATATTGTATTGTATTATTGTATTATTGTATATTTATGCAACTTTTTTATTAAATATTGATATATCTATCTATCTATTTATCTATTTATCTATTCTATTCTATTTATTTTATTTATTTTATTTATTTTTTTAACTATATTATTTATATTATTTATTTAACTATACTATTTATTTTATTTATTTTCATTCAGCTATGAATTGTTTTATTTAACTTCTTATTTAACTTCTTATTTAACTTCTTATTTAACTACGAGGATTGAACAAGGCAGAGCTCCTATAAGCCTTTGAGCCGTGCTTCCGAGGAATATTTCTTTAAATTTCTCTTTTGCCTCGCCTTTATATCCTATAACGAGCAGCTTCTTGTCCGTTTGCTCTATAAAATCCGTTATCTCTTTACACGGCGTCCCTTTCCTGACGGCAATATTGAGATTATTTTTTTCTTTAGAATATCTATAGCGCAAATCCTCTATTATACCCTCAAATTTTTCGGCAATGTCATGCTCAAATGATTCAAGCGCGTTTTTGTCTAAATTTCTGATGTATTTTTCGTCTATAACTGTAAACAACGTCATAGTTTTAATGATATCGGACGGTATCTTGTCTAAAACTGTAATTGCTTTAAGGGATGATTCTGAAAAATCCGTCGCAAAAACTACATCGGTAAATGTGTTTTTACAATCCAGATTATCTTTTTCGTCATTTTTTATAAGACTAGACGAATGCATCAAGACTCGCTTGGTTATTAATACCGGTTTACTTGATTTAGCGATTATATCGTAAAGCGGCGAATCGTAAAATGAAAAAAAAGAATTTACCCTTCCTGCGGTTTTTTTATCAAGAACAATAAAATCAATATCTTCCCTATCCGCCTCTTTAACTATTTCATCGGCAATATTGCCTACTTTTATGACGTAACTTACGCCGAAACCGTACTTTTCTAAATTTTTTTTAATATCTTCAAGCCTGATTTCCGATGTTTTTCTTATTTTTTCTTCGTCTTCTTTGTCGTAGCGCGAATAAAGACTATGCTGAAGTTTTTTTATATCAATAACATGAATTAAAACAATTTCTTTAAGTCCAATTTTTACGAGATTACCGAAACAGTCAAGATTCTCAAAAAAGAATTCGCCAAAATTAATGGCATAAAGTGCTGTATTTAACATATTATTGAATTAATATTTTTAAACGACTGTATTAATATTGTTATTGATTGGCACTATACCGCCGCGATTATTATAATATTTTTCATTGCTCTGCATAACTTTGTTTGTTAACGCATTAACACTGCTGACGTCGTTCTGGAAAGAAACCGCTGTTTTACGCGCAACTGCGACAAGACTCGACGTATCCTGTGAAATATTCGGTTGACTTGCTTGCGGCTGCTGAAAAGATGAGATGCCGGCTATCATAATACACACCCTCCCGTGATTATTTTTGTATAATTATGTTAGTATTTTAGTATTTTTCTATTTTATTTTTATTATTTTATTATTTCTTCTTCTAATCTTTTTGTCTTTTTACAACCTATTCTTTATATAATAGTGTAATGTAAACAGAGTATAGAATCAAGCAAAAATTACAATCTGAAAATTATATATAATCTGAAGCATAATGCTATCTTATTTGTGAACTTGTATTTTTTATTCGCCATAGCAAAAAATTCAGATATGAACCGCGTAATATCTGTTTTTTAAATTACTCACGCTTTATGCGGCTTGCGCATACTATTCTAATGTATAAAAAATGGGCAGCAGCGCGTTAATTATTATTAGCATTGTTATTAGCCACTTCATTTTCTACGAAAATAATAGTAGTGGTAGTGGTAGGGCACTCAGTACCGACTTCCGCGCTGACAGACCTGACCGTGCCGCCTGCAAATCCGTTGGATGTAATAATCCAAGTAGATTTACATTGACTGCTTATTGGCGGTTGTGTTGTATTTGGTTGATATTGTTGCACCACAGCGCAAAACGCAGGTGTATAATTATCAACGCCGATATTCGAACCGCCAGAATAAAGATTATAACTATAAATATAATATGGAGGCTGGGTTAAATTTCCATCGGAAACACCGTAAGGCAAAACAACATTATTCGGACAGTTTAGACCGGTCGGTGACGTACCTGAAAAACCGGCAGGATTGAATGCAGTAGTATTGTTACCGTTATTACCGTTATTACCGTTATTACCATTATTACCATTGTTACCATTATTACGATTATTACTGTTGTTGAGCTCATACGCTGCAATTTCTATACCTGATTTAGCAGCATATTTCGCGGCGGCACTTGTTAAGCTCTGTCTTGAATTTATGCTGCTTGAAGCCATAAGATACGCAAAGACGGAACCAGCCAGCCCCATTAAAATAATTATAATAATGGCAAATATTATAGATATTCCGCTATTTGACTTTATAACCCTGTTTTTGATAAATTTTACCATAATATCCTTTAGATTTTTTTCTGTAAATTTATATTAATTTTAAATAAAGTCTTTAATAATATTTTTAGGATTTTTTCTGCAAATTTATATTAATTTAAATAAAGTTTTTTGATAGATTATTATCAATATGGTTATTGAAAATTAATACTGCCGATATTATTCGCAACTGGGTAGTCAGTAGTAGTTCCATTGCTTGTGGTCACCTGTTTATATAATACATCATTATTTATACAAAAAACTATTAATTCTTCATTACTTCCGCCCGCAATAACAGTCGGCGGCGTATATTTATAAAACGCAATTTCGCTTGGCTCACATGGACTTGATTCACCGGGCAAACAAGCTGTACACGTCTGCTGCGAAGAATTTGCTGACGGCGCGGGTACAGAACCGTCGGCGCATGCAAGAATAATGGGACCGCTAAAACCATTTACATTAGAACTTATATCATTGAGGCTATTGGAAGCTAAGGGACATATTGCACCCGCAGACGGTACCGGCGGCTGATTGGTAGTGGGTGGCATCGCCGCTTCTTCAGCGTTTTTTCTTATTACGGAACTTGCATTGCTAAGAGAATTACTCATATAAAGTGAATTTTCATTAGATACATAATTGTTTATTCCAAACATTATTACCTGATATAATCCGACAGCCATTATGCCTGTCAGCAGGATTGTCATAACTAATTCTATGAGCGTAAATCCGCTATTATTAATGTACATGCCGTTTCTAAATATATTATCTTTTTTTGTCTGCTCTTTGTAGTTCTTGTGAAAATCTTCAGATATTTTCAATGTTTTTTTATCTTTTTTATGTTCGGATTGCTCTAAAATTCTTTTCGTCAGATTCATATTTTAAAATTCCTTCTTCTTACTTCTTTAGAGGTTCTTTATAATCTATTCGCATAGACTGCTACCATGCCCTTACGGACGAGTAATTATATCGGCAATGGTAGGTAATATTATAATTATAGTTTTTCCATATTTTTTGTAAATAATATAAATTTATTGCTAATTTTGAGGATTATCTATAATAGTAGAAAATCCGCTCGTCACGCTTCTCTGCTCGCCGCTATTCTTATCGCTCGGATTAACAGCGGTTATCGTAAACTGCGCAGAGCATGATGTTGATATTGCGATGTTATTAGTTGTCTTCTGGGCACATACATTGTTTGCAGAATTACCACCAGCAGCCGGCGGAGGTGATGACGGAGACGGCTGCTGACCACAACCTACAAGACCGGTAGATATGAGAGAAATTAGACCGGCTACCAATAATATTTTTTTTCTTTTTCTTAACATTTTGGTATTTTCCTCCATTAATTTAACTGTCTAAGTACATTAACCGCCGGTATTGGTATTATAATAATTTGTGAAAATCATTGTAAGCGTAACGCTGGGATAATTAGCGTCTGCGGACGGATTAAAAGAAGATGTGCAATTTCCGCCGTCAACGTTATTATTAAACCATTCTGTTTTTACGACGGCTAATAAAATATAACTGGTATCGGCTTGAGGCTGTACAGGTGAAGAAATAGGGGATGGATTTATAGTAACATCGCCTGAATTAAAGCCCGTCGGGTCATTTAAAGTTATATACTGCGTCGGATATTCATTTGTGCCGCTCGGATAAAAAGCGGTATAAAAACATTCATTGTTAATTTGCTGGACCTGAGGAGACTGGAAAATATAGCTGTCTATTGTTGCACCTTTACTCCATATACTGCCACTGCTACCACCCTTCGATGACGCCGCATTAAAATTGCTGCATACGCCGTTTGTGTTGCCTGCTGTATTTATGACGCTGCCGCCCTCACTGCAGTAATTTAAATCAGCCATATATTGTTTAGCCAAATTTGTTGCGGTAATTTCATTCGCAATCCGTACGCTTGCTGCAGAACCTGCTATAAAACTCTCCAGTATAGCAGTTAAAGATATGCCGAGTATTATAATAGTAATTACTATTTCCAGCAAACTAAAGCCTTTTCCATTTTTAAGAATATTTAAATTCATATACTACTAGTAGTTGCCGTTGGGAGACATTGAAGGCATAACTGCTTCCTGTAAAATATCGTTATCCTGATAAATATACTGCATAATATAGATAACCTTGCCAACATCTCTGCCATATTGAAGTTTTTCATATTCATTTGGAACATATCTGAGCGTTCTGAATAGTATCGGATATCCGTACAAATTTTTTTGAATCAGCTGGCTTAACGGTATAACCGTAGAATTATTAGAAACCGCAAATTCCAGCCAGCACACGCCGCCTGTGTTAAATACCGCTTCATATTTTACTTTATTGAAAGTATATTCATACGCTTTAATTCCCGAATTTTTATAATTATATTGCTCAAGCTCATTCTGATAAAAATACAATGTGTTCAGCGGAATTCTTTTCATACGATATTTTTTTTGCATCTGTTTATAAGTATTTCCTACTGCGGCATAAGCATTGATGCTGTTAAAACCGATAAAAGATGCTGCGGCGGCAGATACGGCTAAAATAATAAACATAAAAATCAATAATTTTTTTTTCATAAAAAATTATAGCTCAGATACCCTCATATAGATACTCCCATATTTATACAGGGTAGAAGAGCTGTCCTCCGTGTTTTAAAAGTTTCAATCAACCTTAAATTTATATATTTAACCGAAGCGTTGATTTTCTCTTCGTTTATGGTCTATTTATTATAAATTTATATTTCTATATAATTTGTCATAAAATACTAATATTGTCAATATATTTTTACTTTTTATAAAATTTTTATCTCCTCTGCTTTTTATGCTATATAGATGGCATACACTTATATTCCCTGCAAGATTTTAATCTTATCGTCGTCCGAGAATTTTATTCGTGAACTACCTCGCCCTTACGGACGAAGCTTCTTGCTTCAACGACGGGATACTTTTTAGTGCGTAGATATTGCTATCTACGATGTCATCCATAGAGCCCGTTTCCGCAAGCGTATATTCCGGCAGTTCCTGCCGTATTTTTTCTAACATTATTTTATCTACATTACAGGCGGCGTTTACATCTCTGTCATGTTCGGTATTGCAAATAGGACAAGTCCAGTTTCTTACTGATAATGTCATATCCTTATAGATATATCCGCATATATGACATTCTTTAGATGTATTGCGGGGATTTACTTTCATAAATAACTTACCAGCTTCTTCCGCTTTATATTTTATGTATGAAAGGAACTGTCCCCAGCCTGCGTCAGATATTGATTTAGATAGTTTATGATTTTTGACCATATTCTTAATTTGCAAATCTTCTACGCCTATTGCGTTGTAAGTATTAATTATTTTTCTTGATTCTTTATGCTGAAAATCATTGCGCTGATTAGATATTTTCTTATGAATTTTAGCTAATATAACTTTTGCTTTCTTGCGGTTATTTGAACCTTTTTTCTTATTTGATAATCGTTTTTGTATTTTGATAAGCTTTTCTTCGGATTTACGCAAATGTTTAGGATTGTCTATCGTCTTACCGTTTGATAGAACTGCAAAAGATTTAATGCCGGCATCTATGCCGACATGTTTAGTTATAATGGTATTCTTAACGACTTTAATATCATACTCAACCGATAAGCAGATATACCAGCGGTCTATCTCTTTTTTGATATTACAGGTCTTAATTGTGCCGTCAATATTGCGATGCAGTTTAAGTCTGATATGTCCGATTTTGGATAATTTGAGTTTATTATCTATGATAGCAAAGCCGGACTGAGTATATGTTATAGAGACGTATCTGCCTTGATTTTTAAAGCGGGGATAACCTGCGTGAGCTCCGCTGCCTCCTGCGGTGGTGCCGTTTTTGGCTCTGAGGCGGCGAAAGAAGTTTTGATAAGCTTTTTCAACTCTGAAAAGGACATCCTGCAATACTTGGGAGTGGATATTTTTTAAGTATTCGATATTTTTCTTATCTTTTACAAGTATCTTTTGCTGGTCTATTCTTGATAATCCTTTACCTGTTTCTTCGTAATGGCGGTTTCTATCGACAAGGCAGGAATTATAAAGAATACGGCAAGTCTCAAGCGTCCAGTCTAATTTTTCAGTTTGTTTCTTGGTAGGATATAACCTATATTTATAAGTCTTTAGCATTTTGCGACTCTACGTATTTTTTTAGTATATCAAGCGTTACTTGTCCCGTTGTAGCAAGAAAATAAGAAGGACTCCATAAATGACCGTTCCATAATTGTTTCTTTATTTCGGAAAATTCACGAAATAACAATCTTGCCGAAACAGACTTTAAGCTGTTTACGAATTTGCTAATTTCTATTTGCGGCTTGCTTGAAAATAATATATGTAAATGGTCTTTGTCTGTTTCCTGTTCAATTATATCTATGCCGAAATGCTCGGCTACGCTTTTATTTATTTCTTTCAGTCTTTCCGATATTTTTCCAGTCAGTATTTTTCTCCTGTATTTTACACAGGCTACATAATGGAACTGAAGACAATATACCGAATGATTGCCTTTGTTTGTGTTATATCTCATATGTATAAGTATAGCATAACTGAAATATAATATCAAACAAAAAAAATAATAACGAACAACAAATAATATTTTGTATTGCCTTACATCTCCGCTCTCACGGACGGGGACTTCTCGGCAATGTTAGTTAAATTTAATCCCATTTTTTACCCTCCTATTGACTTAATTATAGTGTCTAATTTTATTCCAGTCAATTAGGGGTTAATACAATAAAAACTACTCGACAATCTGTTATGGCAAGTAATAGAATTAGTACATAAAAAAAAATGCAATTATTTTTATAATTACAATTAATTTAATTATAATTAATTTAATCCAATTAATATTATTATAAAAAACCTTAAGTATATACAACATAAACATATAAAAAATAACGAATATAATAAACATCAAACATAATCAAAATAAAGATATTATTAATGAAGCCTTTTTCTGTTTTTTCCACACATTTTTCTTATATCTTTTCAATTGTTTTTTATAAACATAAAATAATTTAATAAAAATAAAGAGAGGATTAACCTGTAACAGTTGAAACCGAAATACACAAAAGAAGTTTTACGAAAAAAATGCGGCAATATTTTACAGAATTTTCTTTATTTTACCAAGCCGTTTTTACGTTATATTTCCTTATATAGCTGTCTGACGTAATTATCTTCATTTTTTCAGCTAATGCCTGAGCTACTAACATTCTGTCAAAAGGGTCTTTATGAATTTCGGGAAGTTTTGAAATTTCAAGGGCATGCGGGATAGTTACTGGAAGCGGAATATATGCGTATCTGGCTATATTTTCAGCAATAAATTTATTCAGGTCTTTTTTTAATTTTAATTTGCCTATAATTATTTTTATACTTAATTCCCATACTGAAGCAGAACTTAGATATATATTGTTTTTACCGTTCTCGATGATTTCTTTAGCGACGGGCGACAGCTTTATATCGTCGGAAGCAAACCATAGAAATACATGCGTATCCAAAAGATAATTCATGATTATTTGTAAAATTGTTTTATAATTTTATCTGAAAGAGGTTTATCGATATCTTCAGAAAATTCAATATCTTTTTTAAATAAACCGGATATTCTGTTTTTTTTCTTGCCACTAATAGGCACTATTTTTACTAAAGGCAATCCCGCTCTGCCTATTATTACTTCTTCTCCTTCCAAAACATCGTTTATAATTTTTGAAAGGTTGGTCTTTGCCTCGTATATATTAATTTCTTTCATAAATTGTTTAAATCCTCATTTAAATTTTTTTATTACGTATATTAATTATTATAGACTAAGTCATTGGTCAAGTCAATTAAATTAGATGAAAAAATGACCAATAAAGCAATAAGGGAAGCAATAAGGGGACAGATTTATTAGTTTCATAACTAACCTGAAAACAAAGACAAAGGCAGGAGTGAAAAAAATAAATAAATCTTTCACCTTTATCTTGATAACGTTTAATATATCTACCTCATTCTATTACATATCTATATTTTACGCTATTTTAGACCTTCAAGCCAATTTGCTATCTGAGAAAGCTCTTCCGGCGGCATATCCGGACTTGGCGGCATTGAGGAAGTCGGATGTAAAATCTGATTTTTTATCTGGACGTAGCTCAGCAACGAACCGACATTAGAAAGATTTGAGCCGTTCTTATTTCCCTTGTTGTATATTCTGTGACAGTAAAAACAGCCTGCAATTTTAAAATCTTCATATCCTTGCCCGGTAAATACATTAGATGTTTGCGGCGGCGCAATGCGCAGAATCGGCGGAGGATACGCCGCTACTCTTACGTTATTTGAATTTGAACTATTATTATTTACGTTAGAATTAGAGACATAATTTGTCTTCGGCAAAATCGGAACGGATGATGCGGATTGCGTGTTGCTTGTATTGCCGGTATTATTCGCATTATTTATAATATTTGCATTGTTCGCGTTATTTTCATATTTAGTATGTTTAAGTTGATCGGTATTCCTTTTATTCTTATTTTTATTCCTCTTTTCAAGTTTTTCTGCTTTTAATCTGCCGGCTGATTTTCCTTGAGACTTACGGTTATTATTACTGCTATTTGTTGTATTTGTTGTTTTTTTGTTTTTCATCGGCAGATAAATATAAAAATAACCTGCCGCTGCTGAAGATGCGATAAAAATTATAATTCCGGCAATTACCGCTGTTAATGCAATTTTTTTATTGGATTTATTAAAACTTTGCCGAGAGTAAATATTACCGCCGCTATTCGTTATATCGTTATTCGCTTTATCGTTAGCGCCATTAAATCTATTGTCGTCATTACTCGCTTTACCATTACCGCCATTTACATTATTTAAGTTGTCATGCGGCAGGGGCGGCTGACCGTGTAAATTATTCGGCTCTGCCGGATGAGTTGGAGATTTTACCTGAATTTCGTTTATTTTTTCAGGCGGAGTTTCAGGCGTATGTTTAGACACAGAGATATTTTCGGGTACTCTTCCGTCAGGTCTTCCGCCAACGTTAAGCGGCTGTTTATCTATCTGCCGTTTTGCTTCGCAATCATCTAATAATTTAACTAATTCATCAGTATCTTGTATTCTGTCCGGAATTTTTACAGAAAGACCTTTTTCTATTATACTTTTTAATTCTTCACTGATTCCGGCAAAATCTATCGGCACTCCGCCGGCTAATGCAGTGGCTTCAGGCGGAGGCACACCCTTTATACAAGCATACAAAGTTGCACATATAGCATATACATCCGTAAACTTTCCTCGTCTGCCTTTTCCTCCGTACTGTTCAAGAGGCGCATATCCGGGCGTCAAAATTTTTTCGTAAGTTTTAGTTTTACCGTCTGCAAAATCACTTGAAGAACCAAAGTCTATAATTTTAATATCTCCGGAATCCTTAATTATGATATTGTCCGGTTTTATATCTTGATGCAGCAGTCCTTTGTCATGAATAGCTTTTACGGCATCAGCAACCTGCCTTATATATTTTAATCCGTCTTTTTCACTTATTTTTCCAAGAAGTGAAGACATAGGGACGCCGCTGATGTACTCCATTACTATATAGACTGTGCCGTTTTCTTCTATTATGTCGTAAACATCGACTATTCCGGAATTCTTTAATTTTGCTATTGCCCTGGCTTCCTCTGTAAAGCCTTCCATATTTTTCTTATTTTCCAGCGTGGGCGGCATAGTCACTTTATTGCCTGTTCTTGATGCTATTCCATCCGGAAAATATTCTTTTATAGCGACTTTTCTGCCGAGTTTTTCGTCATAGGCAAGATACGTTATTCCAAAGCCGCCCTGTCCGATAACCTTTTCTACTTTATATTTTGAATAAATGATGCTGCCGGTTTCAAGAGGAGTGCAAGACGGAGAATTATCCTGCTCTATTTCTCCTCCGCAGACAGGGCATTTAGCGGAATTATCAGGGATAGACGATTGACAATAAGGACAATTAATCATAGGTCATTAAAATTATTAAAATTAATTATAAATTATGATTAGCATATTATAGACATAATTGACAAATCATAACCACACACAACAGCCCATAATCCATAACCTACAACCTATATATAACATATAAAATTTCACGCTGTTCTTTTAATAATAAGCGCAGACGCATTATCGGAAGCACCATTTTTCACTGCCGAACCCACAAGTAAATCAGCTATATATTGGGCGTCTATTATATCTATATCGTCGTTGGTATCTATATAATCGTTGCTATTTATATTATTTATTTTTTTATACTCTAAATTATTTTCTAAATTTTCAAAATTATTATTTAACTTATTGCTTGAATTGATATTTAGCTTATTGCTTAAATTATTATTTGAATTATTACTTAACTTATCGTTTAAATTGTTGTTTGAATTATTACTTAACTTATTGTTTAAATTGTTGTTTACGGTTGTTTTGCAACGGTTTAATATAGATATTATCCCATCTTCTCCTATCTCAGACCATATTCCGTCGCATACCAATATAAGTATATCATTATTTTTCAGGACTTCTGTTTTTTTACCTATTGTTTTTTGCAAATCGTCAATATATCCTTCCTGTCTATTTCTGACGGCGCCTAAAGATTTTACAATTTTATTTCTGTCGGGACTGTTTTTCGCTTCTTCTTCCGTCATATTGCCGCTCGATACCATTAAAGCAACGTATGAGTGGTCATTAGTGAGTCTTATTAATTCAGGATTAGGTTTAGAACCTGTCCATAAATATGCTCTTGAATCGCCTGCGTGAACTAACGCAAAATTTTCATTTTTAATAACGACACCGATAAAAGTACATCCGCCGTCTTTGCCTTCAAGAAAATCAAAAACATTTTTATTTGCCTGCCATGCCATATTTAAAGCTAAACTATTAATGTCGTCAGCAGCAGTATCAAAGCCGGCGGATAAGTCTGTTCCGGTCTTTAAAAAAGCGTTTACCGCAGCTTTGCTTGCAACTTCTCCCGCCGCCATTCCGCCCATTCCGTCAGCAAGGCAAGCCCTTATGGATAAAACTTTGCCGCCTGAATTTAAAGTATTTTCAATAACAAATCCGCAGCTGTCTTCATCTATAAGCCTGTCAATATTTAATCCTACAGTTGAAGACATACCGATATCAAATTTTACAGGCATTTTCATTTCCTCCGCAATATTTTTTAAATAATCAATGGCTTCTTCAATAGTAAATCTTTCGTTGCTATAAGCCAATGTTTTTGACAAAAATTGTGGAAACCCAGGTATGTCAACATCAGAAATGCAATTCAGAACACTTATATCGTCATAAGGATGCAAATTTTTTCCTAATAGAAATTTGACGCATAAAAGCCCTAAAACATACACTCCTTCCTTTCCTGTTGCTTTTCTGCGTCTTAAAACTTCAGGAGCAACCATATCCTTAGATGAATACATTTCTTTGTTTATTTCGCATACATCTGGAAAAATCTTTAATTTTATCTTGCTGCTGCGATTATACATTAAATCAGTTGCGTCAGTGTCAGTTGTATCAGTATTAGTTGCGTCAATATTAATAGAGTCAGGATTTATATATAAAACCGATAGATTGTTTTCTTTAAAATTTTTAATGAGTTTGGCTATATCAGACAAATAACCCACTATTTTATTAATGTCTTCTTTTTTGGAGGGTTTAACAAATTTATATTGTTTATACCTCAATTTGCCGATATCTGCAATAACAACTTCGTTTTCAGAGTAATACAAAACTTCAGGCAGCATTGAAGATTTCGGAAAATTTTCAAGCAATTCACGATTGCCCTCATAATATAATAATCCTTCTCCGGAGCTGTTATAAACAAAACGCCAGCCTGAAAAAAGATAAGCGCCTAATTTTAATTCTGAATTATTTACGAAAAATGTATCCCCATACTTAAACCGCGCAGAGTCGTCTTCAATTGGATATATCTTTTCTTCCAGAACTTCAGGGCTCATTATTCCTCGATTATAGAGATATTTATTTAATATATTATATAAATTCGTTTGATAATTTATATTTAAAAATAATCATTAAAAAATTGTACATATGCATCATATACATATACAAGTGAATAATATATTGCATTAACTCGTTTGACTATTTATACCTTTCGATTCATTATATATGCTTGCTGTGCCTTTTTATTTCTTTATTTCAATAATATATTGTATTAACTCGTTTAACTATTTATACAGTGAACAAAAAAATTATATCCCCTATAGAAATCTGATCCCTGTTTCTTAATTCAGTCGGTTCGGTAATCCTTGAGGAAAATTCTGAAGCATTGCCGACCTTTACAAAAACTCCGTTCGTTGACTTTAGATCCTCTATAAACCATTTTCCGTTTTCAAAAGTAAACCTTGCGTGTTTTCTTGAAATATGTTCTGCGTCGGGTAATTTGCTCAAATCTATATCCACATTCCCCGTTGATTGGTCAAATCTTCCTATAATCATACTTTCAGAATTTAAATCAAAAAATTGCTCAGTTAAATTATTATCATGTTTTAGCGTAATTCTGGCGTACTTAAATTCATTAGTCGTCGCAGCATTTTTATCTGCAAAAAATGTGTCTTTCGAAAGTATGTCAGAAAAAATATCGCCGTCACGGTCTTTATTTACCGCACCTTGATTGTCTATATTATCATTATCTGTATTATTATTCTTATTAATTTTATTACCAGTCCCGCTATTATTAATAACACCATCACTTATCTTATCGCCGGTAATGTTGACAGCGTCATTAGCGTAAGGGTCTTCAAGATGTTCTTCTGACGCCGTCTGTTCGGGTATTGCAGCCTCTTCAGGAATTTCAAGCACAATTAACTCTGTTCCGTCCAAATTACAGAACTTTTTATCATCGGTAAACTTTTTGCCGCATGAAGGACATGTTTTCATTTATCTCCGCTCCTTTAAATATTTGATGAATTGATTTAACTAAATATATCAAATTCCGGCGAGTTTTCTGATCTGTTCATCGGAAAGTCCTTGTCCGGCATCTAATTTTACGGTCTTTGTTCTTGAACCTATTCTTAAAGTTTTTGATGTTCCGAGACTTATGGTTTTATTTTCTTTTATTTCATTCTGAGCCTGTTCTATCATCCTTGTCATTGCGCCGTTCCCTAATTTTACTGTCATACGCCTTGCCATATCAAGAGTTTTTGCTGCATTAGAAGGATTGCTTGCGGCTTCTTTTATTGCTTTTTCAACCAATCCGCCGACATTTCTTTGCTGCACCCACTGCATTACTTCCTGGTCTATAACCGAGGCTTTGGATTCATCCATAGTGAATTCGACTATAATATCTTCAGGCGGATTTTCATCTCTAAAATTTATTCCTGGCACATTATAAGTTAAACCCAACTGCATAAGACGGGATTTTAACGGCTGCCGCTCCGGTATCGTGGCTTCTATTATAAATACCGTACTGTCTGTTTTGCTGATATTACCCAGAGAATGCGGTTTTATATTTATATCTGCTTCAGATACCTCAGGATAGACCCTTGTTATTCTGTCTATTTTAACATCTTGCACAGCGTTTATAGTCAAAGAAACTCCAGTGAGCGATTCGCTTACCGCGCGGTCTAATTCTTTTATCATAACTTCAGGTATGTCGGAAGGCTTAATGGCAATATTGCCGTTAGCGTCTGCTACCGGTACCGGTATTACAGTAGTTTCAGTCGTGGCATAAAAAGGTTTTCCCTGCGTTTTGTCCGTTATATCGGTAATCAAATCTTCATTCCAGTCTTCGCCTATGCCTATAGCTATTACAGGCGTATTTTCTCTTGCTAATTCAGACGCAGTTTCTCTGACTAAATCTTCATCGGAAGTTTGACCGTCGGTAAGCATAATAATTCTTCTGCTTGACGTTTCTTTAGACATTAACCCTAAGGCAGTCTTCAATCCTGCTCCCATACTGGTGCCGCCGCTATATTTCAATAAATTTTCAATAGCTTCCGTTATCATATTTTTATTTTTATCGTCAACGTCTGTGAAGGGCAGAAGAACTTTTGCATCATCGTCAAACTTGACAATGCTGATTCTATCGGTTTTTTTCAATTTCGACGAACCGACAAATTTTTTTAATCCATCTATAATAATTCCTATCTTAGATTCTCCTCCCGTAACCAGATTATAAGTATTGCCGTCAATAGTTTGGGTTTGTCCGGTAAACTGCGTTGAGCCTGAGACAATTTCGCGCATTGACCCGGACGTATCTACAACAAATACAATAGATAAAGAAGAAGCGCTAAGTGCATGATTGGCGGCGTCACCGCCTGGAAATGAGGCAGCATCTATATTTAATTTATTTGAACTGAGTTTTAATTCAATAAACAGTTTCTGGTCAGGCGTATCTGCCATTAAATAATTTCTATGAGGAACAATTTTTACGTCAAGCATTTTAGACATAGCGTTCTCCAGAGTAAAATAAAATAGATAAATCCGATATAAAGGCTTATCAGTATAAAGGCTTAATATAAAATAAGGCTAAAATAGTTAATCTTGTTTTTATTTTTATTTTTTTGTTGTTTTCGTTATCGCAATAAATAAATATTATTATATGATTTGATAATTTAGTCAATCTTAAATCTATTTTCAATATCTAATCTATTTTCTTATTTAAATAAGGAAATATTTCTTCCAAAGATGTAATACCGCTGAAAAATTTTTCTTTTGCAGAATCCGACAAGGTCTTCATGCCGTTTTTAACAGCTATCATTTCTATTTCCGATTCGGTTGCGTTATTATTTATCATTTCACTAATTTCATGGGTTATATTGAGCATTTCATAAATTGGAACTCTCCCTTTATAGCCTGAATTGTTGCATACAGGACATCCCTTAGCCTTATATAGTTTAAAATAATTATTACAATCAGCGATTATTCCAAGTTTTTTTATTGCTTCATTAGATAATTCTTCCTTACATTCCATGCAAAGTTTTCTTATGAGTCTTTGCGCTATTATCAAATTAAGACTTGAAGCGGCTAAAAAATTTTCAATTTTCATATTTATAAGTCTCGTTATCGTGGAAGAAGCATTATTTGTATGAATTGTGGAAAGCACGAGATGTCCGGTGAGCGCAGATTGAACTGCTATTAAAGCTGTTTCGGTATCCCTTATTTCTCCTACCATAATTACATCGGGGTCTTGTCTTAAGAAAGACCTCATAACTTCGGCAAAATTAAAATAGGTATTTGTTTTTTCGTTTCTAAGTTTTTCATTTATCTGAACTTGATTGATACCGGGAAAATCGTATTCTATAGGATCTTCGGCAGTAGAAATATTTAAAGAATCAAAGTTATTCAGTTCGTTTAAAATACAATAAAGAGTCGTAGTTTTCCCTGCGCCTGTCGGACCGGTTACTAAAATCATACCATAAGGTTTATGTATTGCGGTCTTCAAAATTTTTAAATGCTCCTGAGAAAAACCTATTTTATTTATGTCAAATATAAGTGAAGATTTGTTTAATATTCTCATTACTATTTTTTCACCAAACATAGTCGGAAGACACGATACTCTTATATCTACTTCATGTCCCCCTAAAGAAACCGCAATTCTGCCGTCTTGCGGAAATCTCTGTTCTGTTATATCAAGATTTGCCATATTTTTTATGCGCGATATTATGTTTAATTTTGCTGTGGCGGGGGTAATTTTTGAATATTCGGTTAATTTGCCGTCTGTTCGAAATCTTATTCTCGAAAATTTTCTATAAAATTCAAAATGTATGTCGCTAGCGCCAACTTCAACAGCATCGCTTATTACTTTATTTATATATTTTTCTACTGCGCCTGCACTGCTTTTATTTACAGATATGTCGCTTATTTCATCCGATTCTTTAGTTGTTTGCCATGCATTTTCGCCATTGCCGCCATCAGCGCCAAATCCATTTTTGAGTATAAATGAAGCATTATAGTATCTGGAAATAATGCTTAGTATCTGTGAATAAGATGTCACTAAATACTGCGCCGGAATTCCGGCATAAAAAGAAATTTCATCTATTATTTCGTTTATTGTAGGGTCGGCGGTAGCCACATATAAAAAACCGTTTTCTTTCTTACATGGTATAACACGGAACCTTACAGCCATTTCGGGTGAAATGCTGCTTATTATATTTTTAGGAATTTCTAAATCGTTTATATTAACAGAATCTATGCAAAAAGCCTTTGATAAAAAATCTACAAGTTCACTTTCACCTATTTTTCCCTCATCTATAAGTATTTTTATAAACGGTTTTACAGGCAGTTTTTGTCTGCTTACAGCATCATCTAATTCTTCCCTTGTTATGAGAGAATTAGAAACGAGCATTTCTCCAATATTAGAACTCTCGGTCCTCTTTTTAGAAATATTGCTATAATTACAGCTCCTGTTTTCTATCTGAGAAATCATAAAATTATTAATTTTTTTTATAAATAATACATAAAAAAACAAAAACAATTCAAAACGTTTTAAATTTTCATAATTTCATTATCATTGTTGTAATTGTTGTAGTTGTAACATTATTTAATTATTTTGTAATTGCTGCATCAAAGCAATATTAAATTTTTTAACATTTGAATAGGCATCTACAATACTCCATATCCATAATACCAAGAATATTGGATATAATAGAAATCCTACCAGTACAAACATTAAGACAATAGCCAAAAAAAGCGTAATATACGTGCTAAAGAAAAATATTATACCTTTACCGATATACCCTGTAACCAATTGTCCAAGCCCAGGAATAAAAAATGATAAGACAGCGGCAAGCACCTCGCTCTTTTTTTGTGTCATATAAATCATCATCTTTTGATTATCCATGCTACCGTCGGATAAATTCTGAGCAGTCATTAAATCTAAATCGTCGGACATAATAATAAATCTCCCTAAAAATAAATTAATTAAAGTTACATATTAAAATTTTTAACTTGCCTGATTTATTAAAGTCTTTTCATATAAACCAATACAGCGGTTAAAAATTAACAATTTTGTATCGCCTTACATCCCCGTCCTGACGAACGGGGCTTCTCGGCGATGTTAGTTAAAAATATACAAATAATAACCATCTATCAGACAATTCATTTGTCTGCGCTATATTTATTGCAGTTTCAAGTATCCTGCTAATAAGAATAAATTTAAAATTTCAACTATATATATTATTTATTTTTTAATAAAATAAGCAGCTTTATTAGCTAAATTGACAAGCGCTACATCATTTTTATGTTTAAGTATAAAATACTGCCCATCTATAGTGTTGCCGCTATAATTAAATATAGTCCGGCTCCCGCTGATAGTCATAATATCTCCGTAAATTTTAAACCGATACTTCTCCGGTCTGAAAAGATGCTTATTTTTAGAAGATAATAGAATTTTATTTTTGCCGCTTATCGTTAAAATGACAGGTTTATTGGATGAAACCCACTGCAGATAACTTCCTCCAAACATACCCCGTTCCATTTTTTTCTGATATATAGACATAATGCCTTTAAATTTTCCCTGAACTAAGCCATGATTTTGATTAGCCAAAGACTTTAATTGAAACTTTTTTACAAATATCAAGTCTACTTTAAAAGGTATCTTATCAATGACTTCAAAATGATTTATTTTGCCTTTTACTTTTAGATACAATGCACCGTTTAAATACTTAAAATGCAAAACCGCGGAATCCGCCTGCATAGTAATCCTATTTTTATGCATGTACCATTTTCCCATAGAATCAACATAATTTGTATGTATATAGCAGCGTCTTTTTTTAAATAATTCCACATAGCTTTTTTTGCTTAGAGTAGAATAATATGTTCCGTTTATACCGCCGACCCCGTTAGTGCAGCCGGATAGCATAAAACTTGAAATAGCAATAGAAAAAACAAGCAAAAATAATACCAAAACTGATTTTTTCATAATTTATCCTCCTAAATAGGTTATTTTTAGTTACTAAAAACAAAATTTTGCGCAAACTAATTAATTAATCATTGTTGAATTTTTAAATTAGCAGCCGCCGACTCTTCTATAGTAGCCGTTGAAGTTACGGTCAAGGTATAGTTGTAAATCCCTGTCGGAAAATCAGCAGGCACGCTTATTGACAATGCTACCGAATAAATCCCCGGTTTGGTAACATTAACATGTGAATTATTATAGGCTGTAAAATCGTTACCGTATATTTCATATGTTAATTTCACGCTTTGCGAAGAAAAATCAGCCGGAGTTTCGGCGTAAAATTTTGAATGCAGAACGATAGTCTTACCCTGAGCTGCATTTGCTCCGTTTGCTAAAACATTTGAAATTATTACAGCCGGCGCATCTCCCACTCCTGAATTATTAAGGGGCGATATGCCGGTTATATAAGCCCTTGCCGAAGCTAAAGAACCTTTAAAAAGCGTTAATCCGTTGCCGCTGTTAGCATATGAATGCTTTGTGCTTACATTATTACTATAGACATAAGTAGGAGCAGAATTCTGCGCTGCAGTTTGAGGGACAGCGCTTGACGCAGGTGAAACTGAGGCTGAGGATTGCGATTTTGATGTTTCATTTTTTTTCTTAGATACCTTAGATTTCTTTAAAGCTTTTTTCGACTTTGTCTTTGATGAATTTAGCGAAGATTGATGCTTTTTATGACTTGATTTATTTTGTTTAATATGCAGAACCCTGTATATCTCTTTTTTATATTTGTTAAGTCTGCCTGTTTTATAAAAATATATAAGAGTTCCTGCCGAGCCTAACACTATAACCATAAGAACGATAAGAACGGCAAGCAATCCTTTCCCATGTTTATTGCTATTGTTATTTTTAATTTGCTGCTTCTTAATTTTAACTGGATGCGGAATGTTTCCGACAGGTGCAGGGTTAGACGAAGAATTTATCTTGTTATTAATATTGTTATTATTGATATTATTATTATTCTTATCAGATTTTTTAATTTCGTCTGCAATAGGAGGCTGTGAAATATGCGCCGCTTTATTAAATTTTTCGGCAGCGTTCGCATTATTATCGGTACTTTTAACCGGCTGATCATTCTGTTTAGGTTCAAATTTCTGCCCGCATTTAGGACAGAACTTGGCATTATCGTTATCTATTTTTGCGCCGCAATTCTTACAAAAAAACATAGTTCGCTCCTTTTTCTATAATGGCTAACTAATTTACTGACTTACTTATGATTTACTTACCTATCAACATATTTTTGTACTCTCATTTATTTTTTACACTCTCATTTTTCGGTATTCATCAGATTTATTAATCAGTATTTAATTTAGTATTTAATTTAGTATTTAATTTAAATTTAGTATTTAATTTATCGGCATTTATTGTTATAAATTATATTAAACACATATTAAACATATATTAAACATATATAAATACGTTATAAAATCCATATGTTGATGAAAATAATGGTCGCAAAACTGAACTTAGTTTTGTTTAGCCTAATTTATTACCGCAGTTTTCGCAAAATTTAGCGTCGGCAGGATTCTTGGTGCCACAGCTTGTGCAAAATATAAATTCGCCTTCAGTTTTAGAATGTCCTGTTTGAGCCGGTTTCTGGTCAACCGAATTTTCACCGGTATTTGTATTGCTCTTTATGCTCATATTTGCAGCTTTTTCTTTATATTTGTCAATATTGGACTTTACTCTTGACGCTGCAGAATTAAATTGAACTTCGGCATCATTAAAATCCATATCCTGCATAACATCGATATAAATATAACATTGACCGAGCATCATATATACCATTTGCATAACAACCAAAAGCATATATATAATGGCAATCCCAAATCCTATAAACTCTCCTAACATCATAATCGATGAAAAAGAACCAAGCCCCATAAGGGAACTCATCGGATTTCCGTATCCGCCGTATCCGCCAAATCCCATTCCGCTATTGCTATTAAATAAATATGTCGGATGATTCAGCATTAAGATTGAGGATACTACACTTAAAGACCCTGTAAAAAATGCAAAAAATATGATACCTACCATAAAAGACACGATGCTTATAAATATAAAATATCCAAAAATTAACGTGTTGTGTTTTTTAAATAATGCGTATGTTTTAACAAATATCTCTTTTACAGTGTTGCCTTCAAATACCATAGGGGCAATCATAAAAGATATCAGCACTATACCCAAGAGAATAATTGCGTAAATTATTGTAAATGCGGGAATGCCGATGAACGCCAAAAGAGAACCTATTGCAGGTATTCTGGCAATTAAAAAATATATAAAAATAATTACAGCCGCAATAAAAGGAATAATAAACAATATTATTTCGGAAAGAATAATTTTAAAAAATGAAAAAATTGAAAATATAATTGCGTCAAAAATCTTTATGGAAGATTTAGTTTTAGCAAATTCCATTAAAATTTTGCCTGCCGCAGTATATCCTATCAAAAAAATTATGGAAGCTATTATAATTCCGATACCTAAAACAAAAAACGATAATGCTCCCGACCTGTATGCTATTACGGTTGCCTCTCTGATTGTGCCCACAAAAATAGCGGCTGAAATAATAATCGTAATAAGCAAAAGAATAATTGCTTTTATTTGCTTGAAGGCTTCAAAAGACTTGATTAAAATTGCAAATTTGAATACGGATTCATTCTCGGTACTTTCCATATACCCTCCTAAAGAATAGTTAAAAAATATAAATTGCGCTATCTATTATGTAACTTTATTTAAATTAAAACATATTAACCGCAGGCGTCAATATTGTTTTTTTATATTAGCGAATTTTATTATACCGATGGAAATTTAAATTAAAAAAAGCTAAGCGTACTTAAGAAAACATATGCATTTAAAAAAATATATAAATATATTAAACTGAATAAACCTACTCGTACTATATTATATCGTATTTATTATAATACAGCGGGTATTATGTCTGAGCAAAATAATTTTAATAAAAATAACTAAAAAGTAAAATTCAATATTTATGATAATAATATATTTTAAAATAATTAAAGTCAACTTATTTTTTAAACTTAAATGAGTAATATAAATCAATTTATATTTATACGGCATATTATATATATTATTTATATTAACTTTTTAACATATTTAATATATTAATAATAAATATGTTAAATATGTTAAAATTGATTGCATTATGTTAGCATATATTTATTAAAATTTTATGACATTTATGTTAAATTTTTGTTACATTTTATGATATTAGAATAGTTCAAGAGTGCAATATCTTAAATAAAGAAATAGAATAGTTTAATGCAGTTTAAGGATGTAATATCTTAAATAATGAATAGCGTAAGAATGGAATAGTTGAAGAATTGAATAGCGTAAAAACCGGTAAAAAATTTTATTCTGTTGTAAAAAATTTATTAAATGATTTATAATTTACATACATTATTATTTTAGGTTTCGCCTAAATATAATATAATATAAATTAAATAATCAGCGGGGACTGTACTTTGCAGCATACGAAACACTATGCGGTTATTCTTTCATCCGGAATCGGCAAAAGGACGGGCTTTGATATACCAAAGCAATTGGTTAAAATAGGCGGGGCAGAACTGCTTTTGAGAAGTATTGCGATTTTTAACAATAAAAATTCAATGGTGAATTTTGATAAAATAATTATAACCGTACCGCCAAGCAGTACTTTTGGCTTTGACTGGAAAAAATTTATAGCGGACAATATATCTCTGAATGTAAATCCTGAATTAAATCAACTGCAAACAGACAATAAAAATTATCCGAAAGGTTCAGAGTATCGGCAAGAACCGCAGTGCCGAGATGTTTTTGATAAAATTGCAATAATAGAAGGCGGGGATTTAAGGCAGAAATCGGTTTATAACGCATTAAATTATATTGAAAAAAATTTTATCGGCTGCAATACCGGCGATTCAGTTCCGGATTTCGACCTTAATTCAAATACCAATTCTCATTCTGATTCTGATTCAACTACCAACCTTCATTTAGATTCTAATTCCTGTTCCTGTCCTGATTATATTTCTTATTCCGATTCTGATTCAGATGCTGATTCCTATTCAAGTTCGGATTCAATAGTTTTTATACATGATTCCGCAAGACCGTTTGTCACAAACAGTGAAATATATATGCTGAATGAAGCCGCATCTGAATTCGGAGCGTCATTCCTGTTTGGACTGGTAACAGATACGATTAAATCTGTCGAGTGTCGTAAACATAAGAAAGATTATTTAACTGAAGAAAATTCTGGACGTAACTATCCTGAACTAAAATATTTTAATACATTAGATAGAAATAATCTGATAGCCGCCAAAACACCTCAGGTTTTTAAATTTAATATAATTAAAAAGGCTATGGATAAAATTTTTAAAAAAGACGGCTATTTAAATAATGATGAAATGCCAAGAAGCTGCAAAAACGTAAAAAACATAGAAGATACGGAACAGTTTAACGGTCATGCTGCAGAAATTACCGGCTCGGTTAACTCGGTGAATAAGGCCTGCAGAAAAAGTATAGAAACAAACTTAGAAAAATTTACGGACGATATATCATTTATTGAAAATTGCGGAATTCCGGCAAAGCCTATTCTTTCAAATGAATTTAATATAAAAATAACATCGGCATCGGATGTAGAATTAGCAGAGTTTTTTTTGGATAAATTTGATAAAATAAATAGAAAATAACAGGTGGTAAATAATAAATGATAAATGATAAATTAAATGCTACACATTATAAATATGTAAATTATAATAAAAAATTATAAATAATAAATTAATATAATATGACGACTTTAAAAATTGGTCATGGCTATGATATCCATAAGTTTGATCTGACGCCTAAAAATAAACACATTAATAAGGATGTTATAGATATCGGTTTTGATAAAAACAATAAATTATTCCTTAAAATTAAACAAAAGAATAATTCTAAGCCGCTTTATTTAGGAGGAATTTTAATAGAAAATCATTGCGGTACCGTTGCGCATTCCGACGGAGACGTGATTTTACACTCGCTGACCGATGCTTTGCTCGGGGCAGCCGGTTTAGACGATATAGGCACTTTATTTCCCGACAATATTGAATCAACAAAAAATATAAGCAGCGTTTTTATGCTGCAGGAAGCACATAAAATGATCCAAAATAAAGGATACTGTATAATTAACATCGATATTACAGTAATAACGCAGACGCCGAAAATAAAAGTCTATAAAGATAAAATGATCCTCGCAATTTCGGAGGCATTAAATATACAGCAATCATGCATCAATATAAAAGGGAAAACTAAGGAAGGCATGGACAGCGTCGGCAGAGGCGAAGCAATTGAATGTTTTTCCGTCTGCTTAATAAATAACAATAAAATAATTTGAATCAAGAATATAAATTTTAGACAATATCCCAATTTTTAAACTTAAACCAATGTATTAAAGAATATTTAAAAATAGAACGCGGATATTATTTTATAAAGTTCAGCATATTATAATAAAACACCGCTCACTAAACTATATCATTAATTTTGATAAAACGCGTTCTTTGCCGAGTAAAACTGCAATTTTAAGTATAGATGGTCCGTTAGTTTTTCCGGTCAAAGCCATTCTTAAATTTTCGTAAATATCTTTTATATTTTTTTTGTTTTCTTTTGATATTTTCTGTATTGTATTTTTAATTAAAACCTCGTTAAAATCTGATATTTCTGGGTTATTTCCGACCGTTCCTCTAAGGTTTTCAAACAGCAGCTCCGCTATTTCTTCATCTAAATAACTATATTTTCCTTTATATAAAAAAACATTATCAAGTTCTAAAATTATTTCTTTTACTGTTTTATATTCATTTTTCAGAAAATCTATAATACATCGTAATCGTTCTTTTCCGTATTCTTTTTCCGCATAATTTATAACGTCAAAAATCTCAATGCTTCTATTTCTTATATTTGTATTGTTATTTTTTATCTTTAAATCAGCCTCATTGTTTTCTAAATCTGTATCGTTATTTTCTATACCGGTGTCTGCGCTATTAATGCTGTCGCTGATATTTATGCTGTTTATATCGGATAAATTTATATACTCCGTAAGTATAAATTTTTCTTTAATTGCATAAATTAAATCGTCTGTATTCAGCTGCTGCAGCCATTTCTCATTCACAAATTTTAATTTTTCTTCACTGAATATAGCTCCTGAACTTTTAGTCCTTTTAATATCGAAATAATGAGCCATTTCATCAAAAGAAGTAAAAATCTCGTCAGAGAAACACTCGTCGTTTACAATGAAAGTATTGCCTGTTATAGCAAGGTAGTTAAGAACTGCCTGCGGTAAATAACCTTCCTTTTTATAATGTTCTAAGTTAGCGTTAAAATCTCTTTTTGACATTAATTTGCCGTCTTTTCCGTATAAAAGAGAAATATGGGCAAACATCGGGCTGCCGATGCCCAATGCCTTGCACAGCAATATCTGCCTCGGCGTATTGGAAATATGGTCCTCTCCCCTGATTATATGCGTTATGTCTAAATCAATATCATCTACTATTGAAGCAAAATTATATGTAAATCTGTTATCGGAAGTTTTTAGAACAAAATCACCTAGAAGCTTAACATTGAAAACAACTTTTCCGTGAACCATATCGTCAAATTCTACCTGCTCGCAACCTAATTTCAGCATATTTAATCTTATTGACGGTACTAATCCCGCATCTGCCAGCTTTTTTCTCAGATTTTCTTTTTCAGCGCCGCTAAGATGAAGACACCTGCCGTTATAGATATAAGGCTTTTTAAGGCTGATAGACAGTTCCTTTGACCTTAGAAGTTCTTCTTCCGTACAGAAACATTCATATACATAATCCTTTTCTTCAAGGATTTTTAAGTATTTTTCGTATATATCTTTTCTTTCCGATTGCCTGTAAAATTCATCATATTTTATATCAAACCATTTTATATCGCTTATTATTGAGTCTTCATATTCTTGTTTGCTCCTTGCAATATCGGTATCATCTATTCTTAAAATGAGTTTACCGCTATTTTTTTTAGCAAACAAATAATTAAAAAGAGCCGTTCTTAAACCGCCTATATGCAAGTGTCCTGTAGGACTCGGCGCAAACCGCACTCTAATATTATTATTCATCTAAACCTTTTACCTCTCAAATTGCTAAAAATATTTTTTACTTTATGCTTATTGCTTCTATAATATTATTATTCACCTAAACCCTTTCCCTCTCATGGTTTATTCTGGCAAATATCATTCTGCCGCTTGATGTCTGAAGTATGCTTGTTACCGCAACCTCAAGCTCCGTGCCGACTAATCGCATAGCGTCTTCAACGACTATCATTGTTCCGTCATCCATATAACCGATTCCCTGATTTTTTTCTCTTCCTTCTTTTGCTATCAGGATGTTCATGGTCTCGCCAGGAAGGAGAATCGGACGCAACGATTTCGCAAGGTCATTGATGTTCAGCACCTGAATATTCTGAACTTGCGCCACTTTATTTAAATTAAAATCATTTGTAATAATTTTGGCATTCATTTCTTTTGCAAGAGCCGTTAATTTTGCATCTACTTCTCTAATTTTTGGATAATCTTTATCTATAAATTCTATGTTAATATTTTTATCTTCCCTCATTTCATTCAGCATATCAAGCCCTCTCCTTCCTTTGACTCTTTTCAGAGGGTCCTGGGAATCTGCTATATGCTGAAGTTCGTGCAGAACGAATGTCGGAATGACAAATTTGCCTTCTATAAATTTTGTCTTTGCAACATCTAATATGCGCCCGTCAATTAGAGAGCTGGTATCTATTATTTTTATACCGCATGAAAGGTTTGAATTTAATTCTCTTCTTGAAAAGCCGCCAAAAGAATCTGAAATATATGATTTTGCAACCGAAGCCGCAACCTCTTCGCTTGCCCTTAGCCCAATAATTAACCCTATATATCCTGCTACAAAATTAATAAATGCGTATGATGCGTATCCTAAAATGCCGCTTGTAAAAAAAGTTTTAAATAATTTATAAGTTAAATAATTGACTACGTAAAGCGAAATGAATAGTCCAATGCCTCCGCTCAATATTTTGCGCGTGGAAATATTTTCCATACTTTTTTCGAGGGTAACAACTATAAATCCGGTAATAAATCCGAATAAAAGCCCTACATATGCTAAAAAATCATTATGCCAATATTCTTTGCCTATCAAAAAACCTAAAACAGAAGATACTAAAATAAGAAGCAGCCTGACGAAAAAAATAGGTTTTTTTTTTGATATATTTATATTATTTAACTGCAATTTTATGAGCCTGATTAGTAGATTAGAATTATACTTGCAATGTGATTATAAAAAATATACATATTTTATTAATTAGATTTAAATAAAGCTCAACAAATTCAACTAAATTACAACAGACTTTTAGTATAGCTCATCATATAATTTATTGTATAATTTATTGTATAAATTTTAAATAGATTATTGTATGAAAATTCTTCTTATCTGATCCTCAACATAGCTAAAAGGTCTTTGCGTAACCGTAGATATTTCTGTGACAATCAAATGCTTTGCTTTTTCAAACATTTTCTTCTCAGCAAAGGAAAGGTCTTTTTCAGCCTTTAATATATAAAGGTCTCTCAATACCTCCGCCACTTCAAAGAGGCATGCAGAGCACAATTTCAAATTATATCCGTTATACCTTTTGTTCCATGATTCTTTTTTGCAAAAAGAATGTTTATCTTCCTTGCATTCAAGAACATCAAATACTTTTTGAATATCTTCAGCGCTTATCAGCTGCCGTAAACCGACCTCGTCTGAATTTTTCACAGGAACCATAATTTTCATATTGTTCTCAATTACAACAATATTGTAAAAAGCAATTTCAACCGACCCTACTTTTTGCACGGTAGTTTCCTTCACAATCCCGACTCCATAGCCCGGATAAAAAATAAATTCATTTGTTTTAAACATGACACACCTCCTAAGTTATTAAATTAATTACACAAATAATCTTATATTATATTAATTAAATTAATTAAAATTTATAAGCATAATTTTATTTAATATGATAATATCTAATAAATCCAAAAGAATTCACTGTAATTATACAACAAACACAAGCACACCGCACCTTGATATATTAACTGTATTATGTTGCCGGACAGACATAACAGATCTCCCGCATAAAACAGCCAGACAATGCAGCCGCAAACTTGCCGCAGCATAAAATGTATAGCGTTCTTAAATATTTAAATATAATGTTAAAAGTATATAATATTACTCAAACTGACTCGGTGTAAAACGTATCGCGTTCTATCGGAATTTTTCCGGTTTCTTCAATAATTTTCTTTAGTCTTTTAACGCTTAAACCTTCTTCTGTATCGGCTCCTGCGCTATGAGATATATTTTCTTTTATAAGGGTTCCGTCAATATCGTCTGCCCCAAAAGACAAGGAAACCTGAGCTAAATTTATACCTAAATTAACAAAAAAAGTCTTTACATGTTTAAAATTATCCAAGTAAAGCCTAGAAACGGCTATCACTTTCAAATCGTCATAACCGGAGGTTTTATGAGAATTTTTTATCGCAGTATTTTTAGGCTGGAATGCGAACGGAATAAAAGATTGAAATCCTCCGGTAATATCCTGGGCATCTCTTAGGATTTTCATATGATTAATTCTATCTTCGTAAGATTCTTTCACTCCATACAGCATAGACGCATTTGACGGTATTCCGAGATTATGCGCTGTTTTATGAATCTTAGTCCAGAGCTCGGCATTTATTTTCTGAGGACACAATTTTTTTCTTAATTTATCGTTAAATATTTCTGCGCCTCCGCCCGGCAGACTTCCTAATCCGCAGTTTTTCAAATCAATAAGAACTCTTTCAATGGACAAGCCTGATATTTTTGACATATAATCTATTTCAACCGCCGTAAAAGCTTGAATATTAGCATATGGAAAATTTTCTTTTATCGCACAAATCATTTCAAGATAGTATTCGTAAGGCAAAGACGGATGAAGTCCGCCGACTATATGTATCTCTCTAAAATTATTTTCTTTTGCATGAGATTTTATAAAATTAATTATTTCATCTATACTTAGAGCGTAAGCATCTTTTTGACTTTCTTTTCTGTAAAAAGCGCAGAAAGCGCATTGATTGACGCAAATATTAGTATAATTAATATGTATATTTACGATATAATATACATTGTCGCCGTTTATTTGAAAATTTTTATAAGCGGCAAGCTCGCCGAGCGTTAATATATCATTGGAAGAAAATAAAAATAAACCGTCCTCATCACTCAATCTTATATTATTATAAACCTTATTTTTAATAATTTCAAAGTTTGTCATTTTTACCGTTTTGCAATTTACCGTTTTATATTTATTATTTTATAAGCAGTTATTTTTATTTATCAATAGTTATCAATAATCCGGATTCCATCTTTTATATATATTATTTTCGATTCCGAAAGAATCCATAATCTTGCCGATTATGAAATTAATTATATCGCTAATAGTTTCTGGTCCATTATAAAAAGCCGGGGTCGGAGGCAATATTACGGCTCCAGCTCTGCTTAAAGAGAGCATATTCTTTAAATGTATATCATTTAAAGGTGTTTCTCTCGGACAAATTATTAACTTTTTACGCTCTTTAAGCATAACATCGGAAGCTCTTTCAATCAGATTTCCGGAAATTCCGTTTGCAATTCTTGATAAACTCCCCATAGAACAGGGAATAACAGCCATTCCTTTAACATCCGCCGCCGAACCGCTGGATATTTTTGCTTCGATAAACATTTCATCTAAATATTCATAATTATTCCTGTTGCTGTCTTTGTCTTTGCAATCTATATTAAATTTGGATTTGATTTCATCATAAACTATGTTTCTGCTATATGCCGGATAACCCCCGCCGGCTGTTTTACCTGCAAAATCATTGTCCGTGTCTAAACCTTCAAACAAACCTTCAAACATATTTAATTCATTTCTCATTACTTTGAAAGCAGGCTTCGAAATAATTAAATAAACATAAAAATCATACTTTATCAGCTCCTCTAAAAGTCTGAAGCCGTATATAGAACCTGAAGCGCCTGTAATAGCAACTATATATGCTTTACGTTTCATTCTTTAATTTTAAAAAGATTTGAATATACCGCATAGTAATTAGATATTATAATTATGCTGCGATTAATTGCTTCAATCTAAGAAGCGTGAATATCCGTGTTTGTTTTTTTGTAAAGTGTATTTGCCTTTAGCTCTAATTCTCCAATTAAGACAAAATCCTTAATTAAAATTTTAAAAATATCCTGCTTAAAATACTGACGGTTATAAATAAAAAAAAGCTTAAAGAAATATAGCCGTTCATATTAAAAAATGCCATATCTATATTTTTTAAACTCTTATAAATTAAATAATGTTCGTAGATAAAAAAACCGGCAATTAAAAATAATCCGGCAATATATAAATAGTTTAAATTGAATACAAAATAAATATAGACAAGAAGACCTATCGTTGCAATGTGAAGAATTCTTGACATTATAACGGCATTTTTTATTCCAAATTTAGCCGGAACGGAAAAAAGATTGTGCGCTACATCGAAATCGTAGTCCATAGTTGCATATAAAATATCAAAACCCGCTCCCCATAATAATACCGCTGTTCCAAGTACAATAATTTTGTAGTCTATACTGCCTGTTACCGCAATCCAAGCGCCTATAGGACCGAACGCCATGCTTGCTCCGAGAACAAAATGCGAAAAAAAAGTAAATCTCTTCGTGAATGAATAAAATGTAATAAACACAATTACAAAAGGCGATAGCGCAAAACATAAAAAATTAAGCTCATGCGCGGAAAATATTAATACTGCGTACGATACTAATCCGAAAATTATGCTGTATAGCATAGAAAGCTCGCCTTTAGGAAGCGTTCTTGACTTGGTTCTGTCATTCTGAGCATCTATTTTTGCGTCTATAATGCGGTTAAAAGCCATCGCTCCGCTTCTCGCAGACGCCATAGCTATTACAACCCACAATATTTTATAATAGAAGAAATATGTATTTATCTCCGTCGGGAATTTTATATAGAAAGCAAGCAGAAAAGCGCTCAAGGCAAACGGAAGAACAAATATCGTATGCGAAAATTTTACAAGTTCTAACGTATTTTTAATTTTTTTTGATATCATAGCAATATACTTAAATTTAATAATTGATATCTATATTGACAATAAATTCTTTATTTCTTTGAAAATAATCACGACAACATACTTAAATTTAATAATTGGTATAACATAATAACGGTGGGTTAAAAGCCATACTCTTTCCATCTGCCGTCAACTAATTTTTTAATTTCGTCAGACATAACTATATCATCCGGCCATTTCCTTTTATAGCCCTCCGTAGCCCATTTTTTTGTGGCGTCTATACCCATTTTAGAACCGTAATTAGGTATATCCGAAGCATGTTCTAAAACGTCTATAGGTCCTTCAACAAAAGAAACATCGCGTTTCGGGTCTATGTTATTGCAGAGCCTCCATATTACCTCGCCTTTATCCTGAACATTAACGTCTTCATCAAGAATAACTATAATTTTTGTAAACATCATAAGACCCAGACCCCAGATACCGTGCATTATTTTTTTTGCATGCCCTGGATAGCTTTTTTTGATGCTTATAAAAGCAAGGTCATGAAAAATACCTTCAAAAGGCAAATTCATATCAACAATTTCAGGAAATATTTTTTTAATAGCAGGCAAAAAGAATCTTTCTGTTGCCTTACCTATGTAACAGTCTTCCATAGGAGGCTTTCCTACTATAGTAGCAGGATAAATTGCGTCTTTTCTGTGAGATATCAATGTTACATGAAAAACAGGATAATAATCTTCTAATGAATAATAGCCTGTATGGTCGCCGAAAGGACCTTCTATTTTTAAGTCTTCTTCCGGGTCTATATATCCTTCTATAACAAATTCTGCATTAGCAGGAACATACAAGTCATTGGTTTCGCATTTTACCAATTCTACAGCTTCTTCCCGTAAAAAACCTGCAAACATCATTTCTTCGATATCAGGAGGAAGCGGAGCTGTAGCAGAATAAATAACGGCAGGGTCTGACCCCAGTACTACGGAAACAGGAATCTTTTTTCCGAGCTCTTTATATTTTCTGAAATGTCTGGCACCGTCTTTGTGAATATGCCAGTGCATTCCGCATGTCGTATCGTCATAAACCTGCATCCTGTACATCCCGACATTTACGGAACCGGATTCAGGGTCTTTAGTAAAAATCAGCGGCAGGGTTATAAAAGGGCCGCCGTCTTTGGGCCATGTTTTAAGAACAGGCAGTATATCAAGAAACGGAGGCGTTTTTATTATAACATCCTTGCATTTGCCTGTTTTTACAATTTTTGGCATGTAATCAGCCAATTTTTTTAATTTCGACAGAGACTTAATCTTTTCAAAAAAGTTTGTCGGTATTTCGGGGTCAATAATTTCAGAAACACGTTTTCCGACGTCATCAAGACTTTCAACCTGAAAAGCTTGCAGGATTCTTTTGTGAGAACCGAACATATTCATCAATACAGGAAATTTAAATCCTTTAACATTTTCAAATAATAATGCCGGTCCTTCCTGTTTAACTATCCTGTCCGATATTTCCGGAATTTCTAAAATTCTGTCAACTTGAACGTCTATTTTTTTTAAATCGTTATTTTGAGAAAGGAAATTAACAAAATCGTGCAGGTCTCTATAAGCCATTTTTAATTTTTGATATTATTTTCATTGATAATAAATTAGTATGATTATCTGTATATTATATATACAATATTTATATAATATACAGACATATATATAATAATAAAAAAACCTCAACATATTATTATATTATATATTAATTTATTTTTTATCTCAACAAAATAAATTTCAACCCAACTTTGCCGCAATTATAACAACCCATTGGTATTACTATATTTATAGGGCAATAAAAATGCCTATGGGTGCGCTACAAAATAAAAAAATTAAATATAACAATTCAATGAGCTATAATTTTAGAAAAGATATCTTTTCCTTAATACTCATTTTGCGGCTTTTATTCTGTAATTTTCTTTCTTGACGGTAAAGCCGATACCGTCAAAATATTCTAATAACGGAATAGCGTATTTTCTGGAAACATTAGCTATATCCTTCATATCTTTAGGTTCAAGTTTATCATTTATTTTGAAAAAGTCGTTCAATTCTTTCTGAATCAAATCAATCTGGTCTTTTAAATAATACAAATCAAATTTTATTTTAACCAATTTTTGAGATTTAACCATTGTGCTTATAAGAAAATTTAACAGCTTTTTATTTATATTTATTTTTTTTTCTATTTCATCTGGCGAAGGGGTGCTGTTGCCGGAAGATTTAAAGATGCTTTCTATTTTTTCTATCAGTTTATTATATTCTTCCGATAATTCATTTTCGGTATTTTTTACGCTGCCGGCAATATAAATATTGCCTTCTTCGCTGACAACTAATTTGTCGTCAATCAATTCGTTTAACGCAATATCTAAAATTGAGGTATGAAAATTTTTTTCATACAGGCGGTAAAGTTCTTTTTTTGATATCCCAGTCTGAATTGATTTTTGAATTAATTTTTTTTCACTGAGTAGTTTTATATTTTCATTTAAAGTCTTTTTTAAATCAATATATTTTTCTTTTAAAGCGGCAAATTTATTTTTTGAATCTGTAATGATCAATCCTTTTTCTTTTAATTTATTTATATAACTTGTAAAATTTTCATAGGTAAAATAAAATTTTTTATAAATATTGTCTAAATCGGCAGAATTTCCTGACAGTCTAATAAAACCCATAACATTATCTAATACATCATCCGACAATATTTCTTCAAAATATTTTTCTTGACTGATGTAATATTTAAAATCCATAAACGGGTCTATTATAATACCTCCGCCAATAGTCCCTGCAATGCTGTTATCCCTTATAATAAATCTTTCTTTCGCAACTGAAGAAATTTTTTTGTCTAATTTAATTATTATATACGCCCATTCACCTGGCATTATTTTTTTGTTATTTTCATGTCTGGGTATAATGATAATTTTTGCAAATAAATTTAAACTGCCGGTCATAAAAGTAATGTTTATCAAATTTTTTAATTCTTTTTTATTCGATTTCAGATAATAAAATTTAGCAAGAATTTTATCGGACGGCAATAAACTGTTTTTTAATGAAACAACATCTCCTGTATTTATAGCTTGTTTTTCAACACCCGGAATGTTTAAGGCAGTTCTTGTAGAATTAAATGCAACCTGAATATTCTCGTTATGGGATTCGATGCTCTTAATCTTCGCTCTTATGCTTTCCGGCATTATCTCAATCTCGTCATTAACTGAAAATTTGCCATATTTTAATGTACCTGTTACAACCGTACCTATGCCTTTTAAAGAAAAAACCCTGTCTATAGGTAAAAATGGCTTTGCATTTAATTTTACGCCTGAATCAGCTGAACTTAAGAGTTTTGAAGCAAAATAGTCCAATCTTTGAATTAAATTATTAATTCCTTCCTTTGTTTTTGACGAAACCTTGATTATATTCCTATCATTAATGTTTAATCCGTTATTTTCATAAAATTCTACAATTTCTTTTTCTCTTTGAATTACAATATTGTTATCAACCGTATCAATTTTTGTAAGAACCGGAATTATAATATTAACGCCCAGTATTTTTAAAATATTAAAATGCTCTATCGTCTGTGCCATAATACCGTCATCTGCGGCTATAAGCAAGATAACCATATCCATTCCGGTTGAACCTGAAACCATTGTTTTTATGAACTTGGCGTGACCGGGAACATCAACTATCCCTGCATGAATTCCTGATGGTAAAACTATATCGGCATAGCCTAAGACTATACTGATGCCTCTTTTTTTTTCTTCTGTAAGTCTGTCGGTATCTTTGCCGGTAAGGATTTTTATAAGCGAAGTCTTACCGTGGTCTATATGTCCTGCCGTTCCTATAATAATAAATTTCTTCTCATGCATGATAGGTCTATATTTATAAAGAATAAAAAAATAATCCGGTCCCTTTCGAGACCGGATTACCTTTAGGAGGAGTGTGATGTAAAGCTTACAGTTTTAAAGTTAAGTTAAGCTAAGTTAAAATCAGTGAAGTTAAATAATTAGTTCACCGAATTTATTTGTTCGATATATTAATTTAATTATCTTTAATTACAATTACCTTTAACTTCCAACAAACATCGGCAAATCAATTTATTTTGAATAAGCCAGATACAGCTTCATGCTTCCGCGTCTGACAAATAATAAATACTGGTTCTCTTTCTCCGCATTTTTTATTTCCTGTTTATATTCAGTTATGTTGCTGCATACGGAATGATTTATTTCCTGTATAACATCGCCCGGCATTAACCCCATCTTCTGAGCAATACTTCCCGGTATAATTTTTGTAACAATAACTCCGTGATGTACATTTTGAAGTCCATATTTTTGCATATTAGAGGCAGTTAAAGGGACAACAGCTATTCCAAACTTATCGGTTGTAACCTTTTTTGCTTTAAATACATTCTTAGGACTTTTCCAGTTCCCTACCGTGATATTAAGGTTTATTTTTTTTCCGTTTCTTAAAATTTCCATAGGAACGGTAGTTCCAGGTTTAGTATTACCTACGAGCCATGGCAATTGCGACATTTCTTTGACTTTATAACCGTTATATTTAATTATAATATCTCCGCTCTTCAATCCTGCTCTTGACGCTGGACTATTCGGCAATACTGATGATACCAATGCTCCATATGTCGTATGAAGATGAAATGCTTTTTCAAGGGACGGGCTGATTGCCTGTATTTCAATACCAAGCCATCCTCTGGTAATTTTTCCCGTTTCAAGCTCCGGCAAAACTTCCTTGACAACGTTTATAGGAATTGAAAAACCTATCCCCGTTGCGCCTTTTATTATCGCGGTATTTATGCCGACGACCTGCCCTTTCATGTTAATTAGAGGTCCTCCGCTATTTCCAGGGTTTATTGCAGCGTTAGTCTGTATAAAATCTTCATAAGGACCACCTATTGCGCGTCCTTTAGCGCTTATAATGCCGTCTGTTACCGTCCAGCCTAAACCAAAAGGATTACCTATGGCAAGAACCCACTCTCCGATTTGAGACTTAGCAGAATCCCCGAGCACAGCCGCCGGAAGACTTTTGTTCACATGAATCTTCAGTAATGCTAAATCAACATTCGGGTCTTTACCGATAACACGCGCTTTATAAGTCCTGCCATTGTAAAGTTTAACATATATCTTGGTAGCGCCTTTTATAACATGATTATTTGTTATGATATATCCGTTTTTACTTATAATAACTCCGGAACCGAGACTTTCTTCAGTATATGAAGATTGAGGCTGACTGTTGAAGAAATTATGAAAAAACTGACCAAATGGATTCGGTTCATTCCCAAACGGATTCTGATACATAATAGAAGGTCCGCCTTTTATCTGTTGAGTAGTTCTTATATTAACTACAAAAGGTTTATCCTGTCTAATTAACGCGATAAAATTCTTAGGTCCATTTTGAGCCGGCATCTCAGAATTTTTTGTCGTATAAATCAACGGCGGATTTGCTGCGGCATTGGATTTTTTAAGCAGATGCAAATTTGCCGTAATAATAACCCCTGCTATTAAACCGATAAAAACAGCAACGGCTGCACCGATAATTTTAGCGTCTGGTTTGAACTTTAATTTCATAATTCTGAATACCTCCGTGAAGTTAATTTAAAAATAAAATACACATTAATTTCTAATTAAATGAATAAATAAAGAATGTTCAGTAATGACATAATTTTAATTTTACATTAACCTTATTAATATTTTAATTTTCAAGTCAATGTATAGTATGCATTTTTTATGCCAACAGTAAATAAATCAGATTTTAAAAACTTCGCTACATATAAACAAAACCGAATATATTTCTTTTTTGCATAAAACACAATATAATCAACTAGTTATTTATATGTATTTTTTTTACTTATTTCTATAATCATGCTCTTATAAATCAATTTATCAATTAATTTCAACATGACAAAAAAAATTATATTGTCATTATGACAAGCATATAATCCAATTTTATTGTCATTATGACAATTTTTTCTATTTCTATTCTTACTTTTTATTAAAAACAACTTCATTGTTATTAATATAACAATTTTTTTCAACAGATAAATTTTCGGTAATATATTACTTTTTATTAAAAACAACTTCATTGTTGTTTTCATCATATTCTGCAATTATTGAATCATCGGAAACAATTTCGGATGAAAGAAGCTTTAATGCTAATTTATCTTCTATAAATGTTTTTATCGCTCTTTTTAAGGGTCTTGCTCCAAATATAGGGTCATATCCTTCCATAGCAATAAATTTTTTCAAATTATCGGTAAATTCAATATCTATATTTTTTTCTTTTAACAGCGCGGCTAAATTTTTTAACTGAATTGTAACGATTTTAAGAATATCCTCTTCTCTAAGAGCGTGAAATATTATAATATCGTCTAATCTATTAAGAAATTCAGGTTTAAAATAATTTTTTAAAAGTCCCATCACATTATTTTTCATTTCTTCATATTGCCCGCCAGTGTAATTTTGAATCATATCCGAGCCGATATTGGAGGTCATAATTATAATGGTATTTTTGAAATCTACCGTTCTCCCTTGACCGTCCGTAAGACGACCGTCATCAAGAAGCTGCAGAAGAACATTAAAAACATCGGGATGCGCTTTTTCTATTTCGTCGAATAAAATAACGCTGTAAGGTCTTCTTCTTACACTTTCCGTGAGCTGTCCGCCTTCTTCATATCCGACATAACCCGGAGGAGCGCCTATCAATCTCGAAACAGAATGTTTTTCCATATATTCCGACATATCTATTCTCACTATATTGTTTTCATCATCAAACAAAAATTCGGCAAGCGCTTTGGCAAGTTCAGTTTTTCCGACGCCTGTCGGTCCTAAAAATATAAAAGAACCCATAGGTTTTTTAGTATCGGAAAGTCCGGCTCTGGAACGTCTTATAGTATTTGCAACGCTGCTTATGGCTTCGTCCTGCGATATAACCCTGTTATGCAGATGTTCTTCTATCAATAAAAGCTTCTCCTTCTCTCCTTCAAGCAATTTCGTAACAGGAATTCCGGTCCATTTCGCAACCACTTTTGCTATGTCTTCCGAATCAACCTCTTCTTTTAATATTCCTCCGTTTTTTTGCAGTTCAATTAAAGAATTATTGTATTCGGCTAAATTTCTTTCTAATTCATTCAATTTGCTGTATCTGATTTCTGCAACCTTTTCGTAATTTCCTTCTCTTTCATATTTCTGTTCTAATGTTCTTAGCGAGTCTATTTCTTTTTTAACATCGCCTAACTTTTTGATTAAATCTTTTTCATTCTGCCATTTTGCCCTTTTGCCGTTAAATTCTTCTTCTAAATCCGCAAGCTCTTTATCTAAATTATTCAATCTTTTTTTAGATTCGGCATCTTTTTCCTTTTTCAGCGCCTCCTGTTCTATTTTAATCTTGATAATTTTTCTTCGTATTTCATCAATCTCCGTCGGCAATGAGTCTATTTCTATTCTTAGTCTGGCTGACGATTCGTCGATTAAATCAATTGCTTTATCCGGCAAAAATCTGTCGGTAATATATCTATGCGAAAGGGTAGCCGCTGCTATGATAGCCGAATCCTTAATCCTTATGCCGTGATACGCCTCGTAGCGTTCCTTAAGTCCTCTTAAGATAGCTATGGTATCTTCGACAGACGGCTCATCCACAAAAACAGGCTGAAACCTCCTCTCTAAAGCTGCATCCTTTTCTATGTATTTTCTGAATTCGTCAAGCGTAGTCGCTCCTATAGCCCTCAATTCGCCTCTTGCCAGAGCCGGTTTTAAGAGATTAGAGGCATCCATGGCGCCCTCCGTTTTACCGGCTCCGACAAGCGTATGAAGTTCGTCTATGAAAATTATAATTTTCCCTTCGGAAGATGTTATCTCCTTAACAACAGCTTTAAGCCTGTCTTCAAATTCGCCTCTGTATTTAGCTCCGGCTATCAGCAGACCCAGGTCTAACGATAGAACAGTCTTATCTTTTAAAATTTCAGGTACGTCCCCGTCGGCTATTCTTCTTGCCAGTCCTTCTACTATTGCGGTTTTACCGACGCCCGGGTCTCCTATTAGCACAGGGTTATTCTTGGTTCTTCTTGATAAAACTTCCATAAGCCTTCTAATTTCATCGTCTCTGCCGATAACAGGGTCAATCTTTCCGGCTCGAGCCATTTTTGTCAGATTTACCGTATATTTTTCTAAAGCCTGATACTTGTCTTCGGGATTCTGGTCAGATACCCTTGTATTGCCTCTTATCTCTAAAAGAGCCTTGAGGACCATATTCCTGTTAAGCCCGTTGTTTTTTAAAATATCAAAAGATTTTGTGTCTCTTGCGTCGAAAAGAGCAAGAATTAAGTGTTCGACGGAAACATAATCGTCCTTCATGTTAGTCTTATTTTTGTCTGCAAAATCTAATATCAGCCGCATTGAAGAAGAAAAATTAGGCTCTAAAGCGCTTCCTTGAACAGAGGCAAGCGACGACAACGCACTTTCAACTTCGCTTAGTATGCTATTTGTATCCGCTCCGACTTTTTTAAATAAAGAAACCGCCATGCTGTCGTCGTAAGTCAGAAGCGCAAAAAGCAGATGCAGGTCGGTAACCTCCGGATTTTTTGCTTCTTTTGCTTTATTTATCGTTAATTCAATGACTTCTTGCGATTTTATAGTAAAATTATCTAATCTCATTTATGATACTCCTTGTAATATATTCTTGCGATATAGTATCCGATATTTTATTTATTTCTCATTTTTATTTTTCATTAACATAAAACATTTTTAAATCATACAGTATATTCGTCATCAGTTTTGATTCGTTTTCATCAAGGTTGCCTTTTGTTTTGTTTGAAAGCATGTCAATCGTATCAATTAAATATCTTGCTGTTTTTAAATCTTTTTCATATTTTCCGGTCATAGGATTAGGCAGCTTTCCAAGGTAAAATAAAGCCTGAGCGTTAAGGGAATAAACGAAAGTCGAAAAATCGGCTTTAAGTTCTTCAATACTGTTGCCATTTTTATCGGCATCGCTATTGCCTCCGGCGTTGAATGAACCCTTTTCTTTGCCGCCTATTATTTCGTTTTCTTCAAATGTATTTGCGTGCGAAAAATTTTGCGTATTATCATGCAATTCTGTTTTCATTTCAGAACTTGCAGTTTTTTTTTCTTCATGCGCTCCGCCGTTGGAGACAGATTCCGATGATTTATTTGATTCTCCGTCTTTTGAAAATAATCTTTTATCTACGACTTTAAAACTTTTTTCTTCAGAATTGGAATTCTCATCCTTACCGTTGTCTTTAATATTATTTTTATTATTATCATCTGCGGAATTTTCAAACATAATTGGGCTCCTCTTCAAGTGTTTCTTTGATTATCTCATTTTTTTTATTATTTTTATTATTATTTTTATCAGATTTTCCGTTTTTATAATTTTTATCGGCTTCTACACTAACCTCACCGTCTTTTAATTCGGCGATAAATATATCTCCGTCATTCCATTTTAATGTAATTGGAACTTTTATTATGTCATCTATCTTTCTTTTTAAAAATCTTGCTCCGTATTTAGCGCTGAAACCGAGTTCAACAAGTTTGCCGAGAGCATCCTCTTCTACAATTAATGATTTGTCATACCCTGCCATACTTTTATTAATGCTTTCTAAATGCAGCAATGCAATTTTCTTAACTTCCTCTTTTGTAAGCGGAGAAAAAATTACAATATCGTCTATTCTGTTGATAAACTCAGGAGAAAAATTGTTTTCCACTTCTTTATTGATGGTAGATTTTATAGACTTGATAACATCGGTAGATTCAATAAAACCTAACGGTTTTGTAAATTTTGAGAATTCATGCGAACCGAGATTTGAAGTCATTATAATTATAGAATCTGAAAAATATACTCTTTTTCCTCTGCCGTCTGTTAAAAATCCTTCGTCAAAAACCTGCAAAAATAGATTAAAAACCATATCGCTTGCTTTTTCTATTTCATCCAGCAAAATTACGGAAAAAGGGTTATCTTTTACCTGATTTGAAAGAATGCCACCCCTTGTAGAACCCACTATTCCTCTCGGCATACCTATCAGCTTATCTACCGCCAGTGAACCGTCTTTATATTCTGACATATCAATCCTTATTAAATTTTTTGGAGAACCGAACATATATTCTGCAAGGGCTTTTGCAGTTTCAGTTTTGCCCACTCCGGTCGGGCCTAAAAAAAGCAGCACTGCATCAGGTTTATCATAATTGCTCTTCAGAGGTCCTTTATTAAGCCTTATATGTTTGGCAAGAGATTTAATCCCTTCGGTTTGTCCGACTACTCTTTTAGAGAAAAAATCTTCCATATCCTGAAATCTTTCAAGAACGTCTCGTTTAATTAAATCAACAGGTATATTCGTCTCTTGCGACACGACCTGATAAATATTTTCTTTTCTTACTATTTTATCTTCGGAATATATTTCCGCCTTGACGCATCCGGTATCTAACCAGCCGATTACCTTATCCGGAAGCCTTAAAGACCTGCTGTATCTTGAAGAAAGATTAAGCGATTCGTCGATTGCTTCTTTTGATATTTCAACGTTATAGGTATCTTCAAATCTTCTTTTTAATCCATACATAATTCTTTTCGCGCTTTCGAGAGACGGTTCTTTAACGTGAACTAATCTGAACCTCCTTGCAAGGGCTTCGTCTTCGGCAATAACTTCTTTGTATTCGGATAAAGTCGTAGCGCCTATCATCTGAACATCGCCGCGGGCAAGCGAAGATTTTAGAATATTAGCTGCATCGCTGGGAACGCCGATTGCAGAACCGGCTCCTATAATTGAATGAACCTCGTCTACAAAAAGAATAATATTTTTTCTTGATTTTATCTCATTTATTATTTTTTCCATCCTGTCTTCAAACATACCTCTGAAAACAGTGCCTGCTATAAGAGAGTTCATTTGAAGGTTGACAATCACTTTATTCCTGAGTCTGGGCGGAACATTATACGGTTCCAGCTCTATCTTCCTTGCTAATCCTTCTACTATGGCTGTTTTACCGACACCGGGTTCGCCTACTATCATGACTGAATTGGACCTGTCTATATGGCATAATATCTCCATAACTTTAGTAATTTCGGCATCTCTGTCAAAAACTAACGGCAGTTTATCCATAACAGCCAGCTTGCTTAAATTAGTAGCATGCTGCCTTAAAGTGTAAGGAAGGTCGTATTTTCTTCTATTTTCATCGCTTCTATTTTTTCTTTCCCTTATTTTTTGAAATACTTTATCGGCTATAACAACCGAGTCAATGCCTATGCTGCTGAAAACTTTCGCAATTACTGAATTCGATTCCTGAAACATTACCATAAGAAAATCAGTAGAATCTATCATATTTCTTCCGGAACTCTGAGCGTAATCGTAGGCGCTTTTGAAAATATTTCTGGTCTGAAGCGGTATTTTAAGACCTTCTCCTATATACTGCTCTTGAGACATCATGTAATCGTTTAATAATTTCAAAAGCTTTTTTTTATCTATTTTAAGGTCTTCGAATATATCGTTCATCAAATCTTCGTCGACTATCGTAAGAGCATAAAATATATGTTCTAAACCAAGATAGTAATGCTTTCTTTTTTTTGATTCTTCTATGGAGATAGTAAGAACTCTGAATCCGCTTTCCGAGAGTTTGTCTTCATAATTGTCAATGCTAAACATAATATTTGTACCGCCTATTTTAAAGTTTTAGTATTTTGTATTAAATTTTAATAAAAAATATTAATTTATTAAATTTTTTAATTTATATAATTTAATTTATATGGTCTAATTTACATAACTTAGTTTATATGATTTATTTCGCATAACTTTAGTTTATACGGCTTGTGTTTATAAAGTTTAAGTTGCATAATTCATATTGCCTGTATTACGATATAACTTATTCCGGTATAAAATTATATTAATAAATTTTTATTTTTTTCGAATTGATATCAATATTTTTGGGAATAACTATTTCCAGCACTCCATCTTTAAAAGAGGCAGTTATACCCTCCGCATTTATATTTTTAGGCAAATAAAACGAACGCTTAAAAAAACCGTACGAACGCTCCATTCTTTGATAATTTTCTTCTTCTTGAGACCTGCATTTAGTTCTTATCCCGTTAATTTGAATAATACCGTCGCCCAATTCTATATTGAGATTCTCTTTTTTTACGCCTGATAATTCCACCTGAATAACTATTGTTTTTGCAGACTCGTACATATCGGCAAACGGTTTAAAACAATAAGAATCGTCGTCGTATTTTTTATTTTTGCCATTAATAATAAATCTTAAATCGTTATTTTTTTGTTTTTCGAAGTTCATTTTAAAATGCCCCTTAGTTCAAATGATTTGCATGTAATGTCCGCTCGTTTAACATATCTTATTATAACAAATAAAAGCTGAAAAACCAAATTTTTATCTTTAAATTTTAATGATTGTGGTATAATATTTTAAAATTATAAAAAAAATTAAAAAACAAATATTGAAATTGTTAAAAAGTATTATAAAAGTATTAAAATATCAGGAAATATTTAAATCTATATGCAATGATTATAAAATATATACAAATATTAAAAATATCGTAACTGATTTAAATTTATTTCAATCATCGTAAAATATATACAAATACAAATACAAATATAAATATTAAAAGGACAGGTCTAGAATGCAGAGTAAAAATGTTAACAGATTTTCATATGTTGTATCTTGCTTAAATCGTGATTTTTTTAATATATATAACATCAATATTCTCCGAAATTTAATTATTATGACTATTTTTTTATTTACTTTTTTATTTTTATCGGGACTGTTTATAAAAAATATTTATGCATTCAGCGTTAAAGCTAATACGTTCGTCGTTGTTCCAAAAAAAAATTATCAGCTTATACAGACTATAGGTATAAAAAAAGATTTAACCGTCGCACTTAAAAAAACCGTCGCTCTGCTTATCGGCAAAAATACTTCCGATAATAAAAAAAATAAAATAATTCTGGATAAAGCTATATATTCCAGATCTAATAAATTTATTTATTCTTTTAAAATTGTAAAATCAAAAATTTATTTGAATCTTTTTTATATAAATCTTATATGTAATATTAATATAGGTTATTTAAAAAAAGAGCTCGCAAAATTAGGTTTTAAATTACAAAAAATTAATAATAAAAATAAAATTATATACAATATCTACAGATTAAGATTTACGGGTCACTTTAAATATGCATACGCCGACAAATTTATGCAGATGATGATAAAATCTTCACCGGATTTAAAAAATATATATATATCTTCATTTTCCAATGATTATGTAGGCGTGAAAATCAAGTATGCCGGCGGCATTTTAAATCTTTTAAAAAATATAAAATTAAAACTCTCTACATTTCTTAAATATAAAGAATATATAAATAAAAATAATATTATCTATATTAACATTAAAAAGGCAAAACGCCAAATCAAATAAATTAAGGACGGACACCGGTTTCAGTTTGCTCAACGCAATGCCCTATATTCAGCTATTCTGACAGATAAATATTAATCGCATTTCCGCCATTACCGCAGAGTTTGAAAAATTGAATCCTTGAGCAGATTCAAATTAATATTGTTTTTAGCCGATACCGGTACAACCACGCCTCCCGTAATTTGTTCAAATTTATTTTTCAGATAATCCGCCTGTTCCTGCGGAATAAGGTCTATTTTATTTAATGCTGTTATAATTTTATTCTCTCCGGCGCCTATTTTTTCTAAAATCTTAATAACCTCTTCGGCTTTTGCAACCGCTCCATTTTGCGTAGGATCGACAACGTGAACTAAAAGCGAGGAAAACACGGCTTCTTCCAGCGTAGATTTGAACGATTCTATCAACAATAGCGGTAAATTTTGTATAAAACCTACCGTATCGGATATAATAACTTTTTTGTTTCCGTTTTTATTATGCATAGCCTCCATCTTAGTGCCAAGGGTAGCAAAAAGTTTATCTTCGCCATGTTCTTTAGAGTGGGTCAGCGCTTGCAATAGCGTAGTTTTTCCTGAATTGGTATAACCTGCAAGCGTAACGGTATCCAACCTCTGTTTTCCTCTGTTCAATCTCTGCAAAGAGCGTGTTTTTTTGGCAAGCTCAAGTTTATCTTTAATATGTTTTATTTTAAGTCTGACTTTTCTTCTATCCGTTTCTAATTTAGTTTCTCCAGGTCCTCGCGTTCCTATGCCAGCCCCTGTTCTTGAAAGCATATCGGCGCTTCCCTTAAGTCTGGGCAAAATATATTGCAGCAGGGCCAGCTCAACCTGCAGTTTGCCTTCAGCCGTTTTGGCTCTGGTTGCAAAGATATCAAGAATAATCCTCGTTCTGTCTAAAACATTTACTTCAAAAAAATCGGATAGATTTCTTTCCTGGGCAGGCGAAAGATCGGCATCAAATAAAACTATGTCTGCGCCGTTAGACTGTATTATCTCTTTTAATTCATCAGCCATGCCTTTTGTTATGTAATAAGCAGGACTAATCGTTTTAACATTTTTTAAAACCTGCCCTATATTTACCGCTCCGGCAGTTTTTGAAAGCATGCCGAGTTCTTCCAGCGAATCTAAACTTAATTCTTTTTTTCCCCGGTTAATTCCGACCAAAAACGCTTTTTCCATATGATAGTTTTTATTAAGTTTGCATTAGTTAGGTTTTAAACGACAAAGTTAAATCACGTACAGTTTTACTAAGTTAAGTTATGCCAAAAAAATATCTATATTTTTCTTAATAATACTTAATCTTTCATCTTCATTTATAGTTTCAATAAAAACGGCATTTACTGATTTTCTAAACCACGTTATCTGTCTTTTTGCATATTGCATTGTTGCTTTAACTATTTCCGAAAAAAGTTCGTTTTTAGACGGTATAACGCCGTTTAAATACATCAGCGTTTCTTTATATCCTATAGAATTAAACGGTTTTAAATCAGAACTGTAACCCATGTTAAGAATTTTTTCCGTTTCTTCTATTAAACCGTTATGTATTATATCTTTTGTCCGCTCTTCAATCCTTTTTTTTAAAATTTCTCTGTTCGGTATAAAAATAATATTTATAAAATCATAAGCCGGTTCTTTAAAAGGATTTAAATTAATAAAATACGACAGCGGTCTGCCTGTATGGTAAAAAACTTCCATCGCCCTAATTATTCTGCTCTTATCGTTAGAAGAAATTCTCATGGCATATTCAGGGTCAACTTCTCTTAATTTTTCATAAAACTTTTCCGCGCCTTCTTCTTTAATTGACTCGGATAGCTTTTTTCTGATTTCATCGCCGGATATCGCAGGGATAGGCGATAATCCATAAATTAAAGCCCTTGTATATAATCCAGTCCCGCCCGCAAATAACGGCAGGTTGCCGTTATTTATAATGTTTAAAATCACTGATGAAGCGTCGTTTGAAAAATCAAAAGCATTATAACTTTCATCCGGAAATTTTATATCAATAAGATGGTGCTTTACCGCTAACATCTCTGACTTCTCAGGTTTAGCGCTGCCTATGTCAAAATATTTATAAAAACACAGCGAATCATAATTTACAACCTCCAAAGGATAAATTTGCGCTAAGCGGAGAGAGGAACCCGTCTTGCCGGAACATGTCGGACCGCCTAAAATAACTATTTTCTGTTTTTTATTATTATCCATTAAAAATTAAAATGCAACATCTTCAATTTTTTGCAATCTTTTAAGCTCTTCCATTTCCGATGCGAAAGAACTGTCGGTTCTGCCCATAAGAAGATAGGCAAATTTTTTGCCTTTTTCGACGCCCGGCTGGTCAAAAGGATTAATTTCAAGCAGATTTCCGAGCACAGGTACCATCTCCATACAGATAAAAGAGAGTTCACCCATTGTAAATTCATTGATTTTGTCTACCGTAATCCGGAAAGACGGTCTGCCCTTCATTGCAAGCGCCAACTCGACGCCGCTCAGTTCATTCAATAATAATTCCGAAAGTTTTTTACCGTTTAAATAAGCATACTTTTCAAAACCTTTTGAATTAATATTATAATCAAATCCATAATCTTTAAGACATATAAAACATGACAGTTTATCTTGCGGTCCGTCCATGTAAAGCTGTAATTGCGAGTGCTGGTCTGTTGCTCCCGTCGCTTTTACCGGCGTGGGCGATTTTAAATCTTTGCCTAGACTTTCAGCAAATAATTGTCTAAACCATCTTCCAAATTCATTAAGATAATCGCCGTAAGTATCGATAAGAAACATGTTGCGTTTTTTTTGGGTATAGTAAAGATATATTATAGATGCGGCGGTGTAAACAGGATTAGCATCTAAAGGTTCTTTAGCCAGTATATCGTTTCTGGCGGAAATTACGCCGTTTAAAAATTCATCGATGTCTAAACCCATACAGTAAGCAGGAAATAAACTTCCTGCGGTAATTATAGAATATCTTCCGCCGACATTAGCAGCAATATCCAGAACTGAAATATTATTTTCATCGGCAAAATTTCTTAAAAAACCGCTTTTTTTATCGGTTATAAAAATCATATGCTCTTTATAAGCATCTTTAAATTTATTTTCTAACTTTTCTTTTATAATAAAAAATTGGGATACTACTTCTATAGTGCTACCGGACTTTGAAACAAAACAGAATAAAGTTTCATCAAGATTTAATTTTTCAATACTATTACTTAGATAGGCAGGATCAATATTTTCAGAAAACAATACCTTCATTTTTTTATTTACGGTTTTATCTATTGTCTGTTTCAAAGCATTCTGAAGAAAAATAGCCCCGAGGGAAGATCCGCCCATACCGAACACAAATAACGTTTTTATATTATTTGAGAAAAATTTTTCTGCCATATTTTTAATGTCTTTAACCATCTGCTTGTCTTCAGGAACATCGTATAGACCGATTGCACCGTCTTTCCTCAATGTTGCCAAATTCTTTTTAGCATCAGTCAATTTACCTTTCAATAATTTAATATCGTCATATGAAATACCGCCATCTCCTATAGCAGGTGACAAAGCAAACTTGAAATTAAATTCAACCATGTAAACCCCCCTCCTTATAAATAAAATTAATTTAATTGATTATTAGATGCAAATAAAGTTAATAAATACACTATAGTTTAATCATGTTTTATATTATATTCGGTTTTTATATATTCAATTTCTTCTTTCCTGCTTTTGATTGCGCCGTCAATCTTTAATAGCTTTAACATATTCAAAATTTTGCCAATTTCAGGTCCTTCTTTAAAGCCCAGCTTTTTTAGATCTTCTCCTGAAACGTCTGATTTGACATTAATAATTTCAAAAAGATAAATCTTTAAATATTTATCAATTCTATTAATATCGCTGCCGCTATTATTATTATATCTCATTATAAAAAAAATAATCGAATATAAATTAAAAGGTTTCAGAACCGAATATAGTCTGCTTTTGAAATTTGCGCTGCTTTCTGCGGTAATATTCATCATAATATTAGCATTGCCGATATATTTGTTGCCGATATTTTTTGCGCCTGTATTATTTGTATCCGCCGTATTTATAGATAGATTTATATTTTCTTTATTGTTTATATCTATTTTATTTATATTAATATTTATATTATTTTTATTATTTATATCTATCTTATTTATATTTATATCAGATATGTTATTTATTCCTATCTTATTAATATTGCGGACAATCTTTTTAATAGATTTGATTTCCGCTTTTATTGATAAAAATAATTTTTTTATATTTTCGCCAAAGTTTAGTCTTTCAAGAATAGAAACTATTTTTTCATCTTTTAATCTGATTAAGAGCTCCATTAAATACAATAATTCAATATTTATTTTTGTTGCGTTCGCATTTTTAATCTTCGTCTCATTTATTTTAATTGTGCTAATTTTTTCTTTATTTGACTGATAAAAATTGCGTATCTTTTCAAAATTTCTTTTATTGCATGATGTAAATTTTAAGTCTTCATCAATGCTTTTCAGTGCGCCAAGCTTTTCAAGCCTTAAAAAATAAACTTCGGGACGGCTTTCATGAAAAATTAAATTAAGTTCATTGCTTATCCTCTTTCCTGAGATATTATCCATTACCCCTTTTGATAGGGCATCTATTAATAATTTTTTGGTGTTTTCTTCAATCCTGAATCCTAATCTTTTTTCAAATCTTACAGCTCTGAATATTCTTGTAGGGTCGTCTATAAAACTTAAATCGTGCAGTACCCTGATTTTTTTATTTAAAATATCTTTTACGCCATTATAATAATCTATTATTTTAAAAAAATTATCCGGTCCTAAATTAAACGCTAAAGCATTTATCGAAAAATCTCTCCTTATTAAATCATGTTCCAAGTCTGAAAATTTTACCGAAGGAAGCACCCCTGATTTAGCATAAAACTCCCTGCGGGCTGAAGCAAAATCTATATTAATAATATTTTCATGAACAATAGAAAAAACCATGCTTACCGTTTTAAATCGTTCGTGCTTTTTTATATTGCAAATATAAATATTATTTTCAAATTTATATAATTCCTGCTTCAATATTCCCGCAAAAATAATCGCATCCCCTTCCACGCATATATCAATATCAACCGGTTTTTCTAATAAATCGCAAGTCTTATGACGGTTATGAATTTTATAAATCAGTAAATCACGGACAAAGCCGCCTACAATATAAATTTTAAACCCGTGCTCTTCCGCAATTTTACCGAAAGTTGCGTACAAATGCATAGCTGTGCGGCTGCTTAAATGTATATCGTCTGCTATATTTATATTAAAATTTAAATTTGCGTTTAACATCTTACTTTTTTATATTTTCTTCCGCCGCATCTGCCGCATCCGTATCTGTATTTCTCGGATGATATTTTTGATGCTGCTCTTTCAAATGTGTTATATCGGTATGTGTATAAATCTCGGTAGTTGAAATATTAGAATGACCTAGCATTTGTTGTATGGAACGTAAATCTGCCCCTCCTTCAAGAAGATGCGTGGCAAAAGTATGTCTTATAGTATGCGGGGTTATATTTTTGTCGATACCGGATTTAAGCGCCATTTTTTTTATTATCTTCCATAGACCTTGCCTTGTAAGCGGTTTGCTTTTTTTTGTGACAAAAAGATAATTACCGGCGCCTCTTTCTATTTTACCCCGTTCTTTAAGATACTCTTTAATATATTTTGCCGCCGAAATATTAAACGGAATAATTCTTTCCTTTGAGCCTTTTCCTATCACTTTAACAAAATTCATTTCAAAGTTAAAATTTTCGAGTTTTACGGAAGCAATTTCCGATATACGCAGCCCGCTGGCGTATAAAAGCTCTATAAAAGCTTTATTCCTTAATCCCTCGAAATTATTTTGAAATTTAACCTCCAGCATTTTATTAATTTCATCTTTAGTGAGAAATTCCGGCAATTTCCTTCTGACAAATGGATATTCAATATCTTTGAAAGGGAATTCGTCTATTTCGGAATTTCTGTATAAAAATTTATAAAAACCTTTTATAGACGAGTAAAATCTTGCTCTTGTTTTAGCGGATAGATTTAAGGCGGATAGAGAAGAAAGGAAATTCTGAACCGATAAAGGCGCTACTGATAAAAAATCTTCATTCTGTTTATGCAAATAATTAAGAAAAAAATTTAAATCTTTATAATACGCAGAAAAAGTATTCTGACTGTAACCTTTTTCAATCTTCAAATATGTTATATATTTGTCAATTAACGCTTCTGCCTCTTGCATTTTTATTTTGCCCAACCCTTCTTTTTGTGATACTTCCTGCTGTATTACTTCTGTATTTTCAGCCATGTTGATATGATAAAACCTCTTATACTATACCTTTTCTTTATTTTATATTAGAACAAAAAAAATATAAATATGTATAATTAAAAGGTGTCTGACACCTTTTCCGAGTAGATAACTTTCTATTGCGGGATTAAGGTATATCGCAGTAATATCGCAATTATATATTATAATACATTAATAAAAGTAGATTTTATTTTTTTAATTTTTAAAATACTTTTAATCTTCCTGCCTTTTTCATCTTTTACATAAAAAGTATCTAAGGCTTTGTTGCCCATAGTCGTTATCTTCGATTCAAATATATCAATCCTGAAATCATTAAAAACTTTTGAAATATCATAGAGCAGACCTTTCCTGTCTAATGCCGTAATCTCAATAACAGTGAATTCTTCGCTTAAATTATTGTAAAAATCGCATGCAGAAGAAACATGGGGCGTGGATTTTTTATAAATTTTATAACTCTCAATCTTTTTATTAAACATATCTGATATAGACATTGATGTTAGAGCGCCATTGAAAATTTGACCGATAACGTTTGCTATTCTGTCCCATTCTATATCAGAATTAATATCTTTATATATATGGTTAATAAAAAATGTATCTATAAAATTTCCGTCTTTTCTTGTATTGATATCGGCGCTCATAATATTAAAATCATAATATGATAATGTTCCGGTTATATCGGAAAAAATATTTTTTCGTTCCCTGCCGCAAATAGTAAATTCAAAATAATTTGCTTCTTTGTTAGGCGACACCGCATAATCAAATATACGTTCATCATTAATTCCAGACAATAGTTTAATATGCGATACAATTTTTTTCGAAGAATTTCTCTGAATATATTTTACCGGATAATAAAAAGAATTTAAATAATTCTTTATGTATTCCTTTACTTTTTCAGGATTAAAACTATTTTCGCCGTTTAACGATTTAATATCGAAATTAACCGCTTGATTTTTGTTTATCTCTGAAACCGTATCGTTATAGATTTCATCTACGTAAAATGAAAAATCCTGATTGTGATTATAATAATTCATACTGTCTTCGATATAAGAATATGTTTTATTGTACAATTCCACAAGGAGCATTTTTCTCCATGAATTAAACCTCCCTGGCGCAACTGCCATAGAATCGCACAGGCTTATAACGAATAAAAATTTTAAATGCTTTATATCTTTGCAAACATCTGCAATCATTTTGATAGTTATCGGGTCATGCAAATCCCTTCTTTCTGATGTGAGAGGCATTAAAAAATGGTTTAAAATAAGAAAATACATCATTTCATAAGACTTTTCTTTAATACCGAGTCTTTTTGAGATTTTTACCGCAATTTTAGAACCTATCTTTTCATGATGCGGAGCGTATCCTTTGCCTATATCATGCAGCAGCATAGATAAATTTAATATCAGCATATCTTCTTCATTAATATCGGAAACTATATTTTTTAAATCTTTATGCATCTTAAAATTTACAAATTCTTCCAGAATATGAATGCCGTTAAGAGAGTGGGCATCAACAGTGTAAATATGATATACATCATTGGTTGAGAGGGAATTAATCTTTTCAAACTCCGGTAATAATGCGCTTAGCAGATTAGTTTCGTGCATCAGTAAAAGAGTTTCGTACACTCTTTTTTTGCTTTTTAATAATTCAGTGAAAAAAACTATTGCAGTTTTATTATTGACTATATTATTTTTATGTAAAAAATAAGCTTTTTTTAAGAGATTAACAGATTCCATATCAAGTCTGCGTCCGGTTTTTAAAAATATTTCAAGCAGCAGAAAAGAGTTTTCCGGAACAGACAAAAACTTTTCTTTATTTTTGATATATATATATCCATTTTGTATTATTATATTATCTTGTGCGTTAACAACGCTTAATCCGTTATTTATTTTTTTTATTATTATATTCTTACTGCTGCCGCTTTTATCATTAGTAATATCTAATCTGTAATTTAATAACAATGGTTTTTTTATCAATTTATTTAGAATAATTTTTGAATTTATATGCAAATTTTTAGAATTTAAATAATAATCATGCATAAATAATTCTATCTTATTTAAAAATTTAATATCTCTGTAAAAAAAAGCAGATGCAACCTTTTCCTGTATATCAAAAGTTAATCGGTCAATTTTTTTACCTGATAACAAATGCATCATTATTCTAGTTTTTAAAATAAACTCCTTAGATTTTATAAAATATTTTATATCTTTAAAGTTTAAATCTGCATCGCCGTATAAATTTTCGTTGTTAAGAATACTGCTGTAGATATTATGATAATGCAGGAATTTTAGTGATTCAACAGGTTTATCTAAAATGTAATAAATCCATTCGCACCATGAATAATCCCTCAAACCGCCTATGCCGTCTTTTACGTCAGGTTCTAAAAGAAAAATATCGTTATCTACCAGCACGTTAATAAGTCTTTTTTTTCTGAGACTCTTCATTATTTCAGTTAAAAAAATATCTTTTGCTTTAATTTTTTTGAATTTAAATTTAAAATCATTATACAGTTTGATATTGCCGGTAATGTATCTGGCATTTATAAAAGAAGTATAGGTATTTAAATCTGTCTCCATTAAATCAACAGCTTCTTTTACCGTCCTCACGCTTTGAGAAAGATCCACCGCAGCATCCCAGAACAGATAGAAAAAATTTTTTAATTTTTTTGTCAGAATTTCATGGTCAGCCTCATTTTCTATAAGAATCATTAAATCTATATCGGAAAAAGGGCATAGTTCGTTGTTTGAATAGCTTCCTGCCGCAATTATGCATACATCGTCTGAAAAAATATTTTCATTAAACGCATCTATTATTATATTATCTATAACTGCGGAAATTTTTGCGGCAATATCGAATGACGATAAATCGAGCAGGTCTTGTTTTAAAAATTTGAACTCGGATGAAATCTTAGATTTGACAATAGAGGAAGTTAGCAAAGCAAATTATGTCCTATGCATATTGTTCTGTTAATTAATCTATTAATCTATTAATCTATTAATTAATCTACTAATCTATTTTTGGTTTTTGACTTTTATTTTTATCTGCCTCTTTTTTATTTTCTTTCTTTATTTTAAATAAAATAAAGAAATGGTAAACCAAGGCTATAGCTATTCCGAGTATAATCGAAGCAAATACGACAACAGACAGCGGCATCTTAATAGATTCGTAATTAAATAGCGTGACCCTGACAAGAGCATGATTATATATAGTAAAAACAAGAACAAATATTACAAATATAACTAATAATATAAAATTAATAATTTTTATCATATAAATTAAATTTCCATCTTTTTAAAATAGTCAATTAATTTTGCATATGTATCATCGAGAAGTTCAGAGACGACTCTTAGATCGGAGCACGCGGAATAAAAACTGACGTCTCCTTCCCACCTTGGAATAATATGAAAATGCAAATGCTTTTCAATGCCTGCGCCGGCAGCCTTGCCGATATTTAGTCCGACATTGATACCGTCGCATTTATACGCTTTCGTTAATATATCGCATGATTTAGAGATGAGCCGCATAACTTCAGCGCCTGCTTCATACGTCAGCTCACTCATTTCTTTACTGTGAACATACGGTATAACAAGCAAATGTCCGCAATTGTACGGAAACATATTTAGCTTTACGAAAGAATATTTGCCTCTGTAAAGCATATACTTATTGTCAAATGACTCGTCGTCAACACAAAACACGCATTCATTTATTTTAGATTTATCCTGCATAAGATAATCCATACGCCATGGAGCATATATAATTTTCATAATCTAATTATTTAATTTTTGCCAAATTATAAAATTATACTACAAATTTAATCTTAAAGAGGTTATAGCATCTAATCCCTGAAAACTGCTTTCCGTTCCAATTTTATGAATAAAGGTTTCAATAGCTTTTTTAATAAATGATTGAAAAATAGGCGATTGTTTCTTAATCGGATAAATAACCGTCGGTTTACCTTTAATATTGGATAATTTTGCAGCCAATTTAACAGCATCCTGAAAATCTCCGAGCTTATCTATAAGATGCAGCTTTAAAGCCTGTTCTCCGGAATAAACCATGCCGTTGGCATACTTTTTAACATAAGAAACTTTTAGATGCCTCGCTTTCGCAACGGCGTGAACAAACTGACCGTAAACGTTCATAACTACTCCCTGCATTTTTTTTCTTTGAGCAGGCGTCATTTTTTTAAACGGAGTGCCTATATCTTTATAAGGTCCGCTGACAATATAATTATAAGAAATACCTACCTTTTTAAACAGTTTATAAACATTAGGCATTTCCATAATCACACCTATTGAGCCGGTCAGGGTTCCTGGTTCTGCAACAATTTTATTTGCGGCAGACGATATATAATATGCGCCAGATGCAGCAACCGAACCCATAGATACAACCACTTTCTTATATTTTTTGAACTTCATAAGCTGTTCGTACATAGCCTGCGACGGTGCGACTTCTCCTCCCGGAGAATCCACTTTTATAACAATTGCTTTAACGTATGAATCGTGTTTATAATGATTTAATAGGGATATAAAATTAGAAGAAGATGTTATAGGACCGTCTAAATTTATTACGCCTATAGCATAAGCGGAAGTGCCGCGTACTACATTATATTCTGCGGACTTAGATTGAAAATTAAACAAAATAAAATATATTCCTAAACCGAAAACAGCGACAAAAACAATCAAAAAGACAAATCCCGTAATAAACGGATGCTTCGAATTACTCATATTATGAACACCTGCATATTAAAAATGGAATATATTTTACAATAATATCTTATAACAATTTTCTTATATTAAATATTACATATATAATATATTCCATTATATTTACATTATAAATAATAATACTATTCTTCCCATAATAACAGTAACAAAATATTTATTTAATCAAGTTAGTTAAATATAATAATTTTATATTGTTATTAATGATATTTTAACCGGCATTGACAAGCGAAAGGCCGATTTTCTGATCGTCAGATTCTATTGAAATTACTTCAGAAACTATATTGGAACCAATTTCAATATTATTATCTTTAATAAAATTTTCAGGAATTTTTGAATTATGTATTAATCCCTCTATACCTTCCTCGAGACATACAAAAACACCGAATTCCGTAATATTAGAGATTTTTCCTTCAACTTTTGCGCCGATAGAATACCGTTCATTGACAGTTTTCCACGGATTTTCCGTTAACTGCTTAATACCCAGATATATCCTCTGGCGCTCATCGTCAATACTGATAATAACAGCTTTAACGGCATCATTTTTTTTATATATTTCCTGCGGATGCTTAGGTCTTTTAGTCCATGAGATGTCGCTCTGTTTAATAAATCCGTCAAAGTTGTCTTCTAACTCGACAGATACGCCAAATTCAAATATATTTTTAACTTTTGTATCTACGATTGTCCCCACAGGATATTTGTTTTTAATGCTGTCCCATGGATTTTCCGTTAGCTGTTTCATGCTCAAAGACATTTTTCTGTTTTCAGGTTCAATGCTGATAATAGCGACTTTAATTTTTTCTCCTTTAGCAACAAACAGTTTGGGGTCGGATTGTTTCTTATCCCAAGCCATTTCGGAAATATGGATTAAACCTTCAACATCGTCTTCTAATTCTACAAAAGCGCCGTAATCAGTGATATTTATTATTACTCCGTCCACAACATCGCCTACTTTATGTCTTTCGGTAACATTTTCCCACGGGTCAGGGAAAAGCTGTTTATAGCCAAGCGATACTCTATTTTTCTCTTTATCGTATTTAATTACCTTGACTTTTATCTTTTCACCCAGATAAAGAATTTCAGACGGATGCGAAATTCTTTTCCATGAAACATCTGTTATATAGATTAAACCGTCCATACCGCCAAGATCGACAAAAACTCCGTAATCGGTTATATTTTTGACTATACCTTCTATTATATCGCCTTCGTTTACTTCCGTAACGACATTCTCTCTTATTTTTTTAAGATCGTCTTCAATAATCTTACGTCTGGAAAGAATAATGTTACATGTTTTCTTATTAAAATTTATTATTACAAAATCAAGCGTTTTACCTAAATAGCTATCGAAATCTTTTGTAAGTTTAATATCAATTTGAGAGCCCGGTAAAAAAGCGGTAACCCCGTTAAGGTCAACTATTAATCCGCCTTTAGTTTTAGATACGATAGTTCCCTTAATAATACCGCCTGAGGTATACATTTCCTCTATATCATCAAGAATAGATAAACTTTTCGCTTTTTCTTTAGATAGTCTCAAGTAGCCTATTTTATCGTCGTATTGACCCACAAACACATCAATTGTTTCTCCAACGGTGACCGTAATATCTGGTTGACCTTCTTCAGAAACAAACTCTTCTATAGAAATAATTCCGTCGGACTTATCGCCTACATTGACATATATATACTTGTCGTCGATGTTGATAATCTGCCCTTTTCTGATTAATCCGGGATTAGATAAATTATCATAAGATTCTAATAAAAGTTCAAACTCTGAAAGTTCACCGCCTGCGTTAATTCTCTCTTTAAAATTTTTTTGAGCCATATAGTAGTTGTAACCTCCTAAAATTAATAAATCTAATCTATCACACCTTTAATAATTTAGCAAATATTTTATTTTTAATTATAATACATCAAAACTTCGTATTTTTTCAACAACCTTTTCTATAATCCAATCCGGAGTGGAAGCTCCTGCTGTAATTCCGATATTTTCAGCGTTCTTAAACCATTTAGATTCAAGCTCCGCTTCAGTTTCAATATGATATGTATTATTTTGAATTTTCTTGCAGATATTTTTAAGTTTATTCGTGTTAGCGCTATTATATCCTCCTACTACTATCATTATGTCGGATTCTGAAGAAAGCAGGGCAGCTTCTTCCTGTTTAAGTTTTGTAGCATCGCAAATAGTATTAAAAACTATAATCTCTTTACTTGTTTTTTTAAATACCTCGCAAATTATAGACAGATAAAAATTAATATCCTGCGTTGTTTGTGAAATAAGCGCTATCTTTTCATTAAATTTTATCTGCTCAAGCTCTTCTATTCTGTTTACGACTTTATACCTTGCAGAATCTGCAAAACTTATAACGCTTTGAACTTCGGGATGCTTGTCGTCCCCGACCATTATTATAAAATAACCTTCCTGAAAGGCTTTTTTTATATATTCCTGTGACCTTTTTACAAATGGGCATGTTGCGTCGATTATAGTAATATTTTTTTGTAAAATTTTATCTTCGACGTCAGATTTAATGCCGTGAGACCTTATTATAACTTTATCTGATTTAATTTCATCTACGGTATCTACCGGAAATATTTTTTTGTCTTTTAACTGGCTGACGACTTGAGGGTTATGTATAATAGGTCCAAGCGTATTTAATTCGGAATCGAACTTTGATGCGCTGTCTATTGCAAGATTTATTGCTCTTTTTACGCCGAAACAAAAACCTGCGCTCGGAGCTACCGTTATTTTCATTATTAAAAATTAATCAATAATATTGTTTAATATATTAAAAAAATTAGGAAATGACGTATTTATACATCTAACATCCTTAACTTCCGTTTCTTTGTTTTTTAATAAAAGAGCCAAGATTATCATAGACATGGCTATTCTATGGTCGCCGTAAGATTTAATATAAAAGCCGGCGGCGTCTTCTTTTTCGGTCAAATTGTCTAACCCCGCAAAATTATTTGACTTATTTATAAGGGCAGGCTTTCGCTCGGAATTATTGAACTTATATAGTTGTCCTGAATAATCAGGATTGCCTTCTATTTCAAACCCGTCATCATATTCTTTGGATTTAATGCCGAATTTATTTAAATTAGCCGCTATAGCTTTTATTCTGTCCGTTTCTTTTACACGCAATTCTTTAGCGCCGCGAACAGCGGTGATGCCTTCGGCAAAAGACGCTATTACCGCAAATATAGGAAATTCATCAATCATATCCGGAACGTCTTCCTCGGTTATACTTATTGCCGAAAGCTTAGAATATGACGCTTTAATTGTTCCGACTTTCTCAAAATCTTCCTTATAATCAATTATTTCAACATTTGCATGCATTCTTTTCAGGATATTAATAAGTCCAACCCTTCTATCGTTTAAAAGCACATCTTTTATAGTTATTTCAGAATCTTTCAATAGAAGTCCAAGGGCAATAAAAAAAGCAGCGCTGCTGAAATCTCCCGGAATTTCGATATTAAAAGGCTTTAACTCTCCGCCGCCTTTTACATTTATTATATTTCCGCCGTCAGCCGTATCTTCTTCCGTAAACGGATAATCTTGAAGCGATAAAAATTTTTCAGTGTGGTCTCTTGTTTTATTTTTTTCATAAATGACGGTGTTTCCGTCCGCATATAATCCTGCAAAAATTAGACATGATTTGACCTGCGCGCTGGGAATCGGCACATCATAGTAAATAGGATTTAATTTTGAACCTATTATAGATAATGGCGGATAATTATTTTTTCTGCCGAAAATTTTAGCGCCCATAAGCGACAAAGGGTCTATTATCCTTGCCATAGGACGCGAATTCAAATATTTGTCGCCGGACAGCACAGAAAAAAAATCGTTTCCCGCTAAAATACCTGCGATAAGCCTTGTCAGCGTACCTGAGTTATATGTGTTTATTACGCTTTGCGGCTCTTTCAGTCCAAACAGACCGTTGCCGTGAACTTTTATTTTATTTTCCTTAGTCGTTTCTATTCTTATGCCGAGTTTTCTGAATGCTGCAACGGTAGCGAGATTGTCACGCGATACTGAAAGCCTGCCGACAATCGAATTTCCGTTTGCAATCGAACCAAGCATTACTGCTCTATGCGAAATTGATTTATCTGCAGGAACGGTTATTTCCGATTTTAGCGGTTTATCTAATCCTTTAACTAATACACTATTTGCATCGGTAGATAATTTAATCAAATTTCCTCCAGACATAATTTTTTTTAAATAGTCAGTTCAGCATTTTTCTTTGCTTAGATATTTCGGCAATTAGCGTGCTGAGAGCATTTTCATCGCTATTTTTCAGCAAGACTCTAAATTTATTAAGATTATTTATATAATTATCTAATGATGAGATTAAATTATCTGCGTTTAATAAAAAAATATCAGTCCAGATATTTTCTGAAGATGCGGCAATCCTCGTCGTATCTTTAAAACCGGAAGCTATATATTTTAAAGAATTTAAAGTTTGGTTTGCATCTGCGGCATCCAGCACTGTTTTACTGAGACAGAAAGAAACAATATGCGGTAAATGACTGGAATACCCTACCATATAGTCATGAAAACACGCATCGGCATATACAATTTCCATTCCTAACGCTTCCCAGAATAAAGTAATCTTTTCTATAAAATTTAAATCACAATAATTGTAATTATTTATTTTTGTTTCTAAATCAGAAAAATTATTTGATGCGTTATTATTACGAATATCATCGTCATTAGAATTTTTATTTAAATTATTTTCTCTGATTACAATGCATGTTTTGCCATGAAACATATTTATATCTGCATTTTCCGCTCCGCTTTTATCAGAACCGCACATAGGATGCGAACCTGCAAAATTATTTAATCCTATGCTTTTTGCGGTAGAAACAATTTCTTTTTTTATACTTCCTATATCCGTAATCAATTGAAATTGAGAAAGAAAATTTTTATGAACGGACAAAAAATTTAAAATTATTTTAGGCGGAATGCATAAAACTGTAATGTCTGACTGTTTCGGATTATATGCGGAAGGTATGTTATTAAGCAATACTGCTCTATCAATAAAGTTATTTTTAAAACAAAAATCAATATTTTTTTGATTTACATCGAGACCGTTAATAAAGATATCGGGTTTCAGAGATTTTAAAGCGCCTGCCAAGGAAGCGCCCATAAATCCCAAACCGATTATAGTAATTTCTTTAAACATTAATGATTAGTTTAGCCGCTTTAATTTCTAAGACAATATCGCCGCCATGAATCATTGCTTACATATTTATATTTATATGCCAGATATTGTAATATTTTATATATTATTGTTTTATGCTATATGCGAAATATTGTATAATATTGTATATTATATACTTCTTCCAACAGCCGCTGCAACTTTTCTGCCTTTAGTTATAATATCCTGAAAAGTGTCATATTTTAAAGATTGAGCTCCGTCGGAAAAAGCTTCTTCAGGAACAGGATGTACTTCAATCATGAGACCGTCGGCGCCTACGGCAATTGCGGCTAAAGAAAGAGGTCCGACATACTGCCAAGTTCCTGCCGCGTGCGATGGGTCAACTATAACCGGTAAATGCGAAAGTTGTTTTAATACCGGAATAGCGCTTAGGTCTAAAGTATTTCTCGTTGCGGTTTCATAGGTTCTTATGCCTCTTTCACAGAGTATAACCTCTTCATTGCCGTTGGACATGATATATTCTGCAGACATTAAAAATTCCTGAATAGTAGAACACAACCCTCGTTTTAATATAACCGGCTTTTTGACTTTTCCTACTTCTTGAAGAAGTCTGAAATTTTGCATATTCCTTGCGCCTATCTGCAATATATCAGCGTAAGAACATATAAGATCCAAGTCTCTAGGGTCCATAACTTCGGTTGCAATCAGCATACCTGTCTTTTCTTTAGCTTTCTGCATATACTTAAGTCCTTCTTCGCCTAATCCCTGAAAGCTGTAAGGGCTGGTCCTCGGTTTAAAAGCGCCCCCCCTTAATACTGCAGCGCCGGCTTCTTTGACGTGTTCGGCTATTCCTATAAGACCTTCAAGTGATTCAATAGCGCAAGGACCTGCTATGAGAACTATTTTTTCAGAACCGAAAGCTACATTATCGCCTACCTTAATAACTGTTTTTTCTTTGCCTATTTCTTTAGAAGCTAATTTATAGGGTTTTGTAATTCGTATAGCTTTGTCAACACCTGGTAAAGCCTTCGCCTCACTGAAAAAATCTTTAACGGCATCTTCAACACCTATGCAGCCTATTATAGTAACCTCTTCCCCCTTTGAAATGTGCGGTTTTAACCCTGCTGATTCAATCTTTTTTAATATATAATTAAATTCATTTTCCGTTGTATTTTTTTTAAGCACTAAAATCACGTTATCTCCTTAATATATTTAAGATTTTATTTATTCTCTTCCGTATATTATCTGTCAAATTATTTTATATATACAATTATATAAAATTATAAATATCAAACTGCAGCTAATTAATATACATTGTATATCAAACAAACAACTTGCGCTCTATTTATCATATTACATATTGAGATAAACTTCAATAAATTATTTTATTATAACTTCTTTCAGGGCATTTATCAATTTCAAGTTTTCATTATGTCTGCCTACCGTTATTCTTAGCATATTTTCATAGCCGAATCTGTTCATTGGTCTGACGATTACGCCTTTATTCAATAATTTTTCATTAATATCAACGGCTTTTTTATCTTTTAAATCAATAAGAATAAAATTGGCGCCGGTTTCAATATAATTTATATTTAGTATTTTAAAAGCATTGTAAAGATATTTTTTTTCAGTTTCATTGGATTCTATAACTTTTTTAATAAATTCTTTATCTTTTAAGGCTGCCCGTCCCGCTTCCAATCCTAAAGAATTTACGTTAAAAGGCTCTCTGACTCTATCCATAAGCGACAGCAGCTCATTGCATGCAATACCGTAGCCTATTCTTAATCCTGCAAGACCATATGCCTTTGAAAATGTTCTCAATACAAGAATATTGCTATATTCTTTAATAGAAATCAAATCTAATACAGATTCGCCGGCGATATATTCTATATAAGCCTCGTCAATGATAACCAATATATCCTTTCTTATATTATTAATGAATTTTAATATTTCTTTTGCTTTATAAAATGTACCTGTAGGATTATTAGGGTTAGACACAAAGATTATTTTTGTTTTATCGTCAACTAATGTCAGCATTGAATTTAAATCAAGTTTATAGTCAGCTGATAACTTTGAAATTTTTAATTTTATACCGAGCTGCTCCGCCGCGAGATAATAAGCGACAAACGACGGAAAAGGCGCAACGACATTTTCGTCGTTAAAGCAAAATGTTCTTACCGCAATATCTATAAGTTCGTTTGAACCGTTTCCGAGTATAAAATTATCCTGTTCTAAGTTAAAATATTCGCTTAAGTCTGTTTTTAAATAAAATCCCGAACCGTCAGGGTATCTATTTAAATTTTTCAAATGTTTCCTGATAGCTTTAACTGCAGACGGAGAAGGTCCGAGCGGATTTTCATTGGATGCAAGTTTGACAATATCCTTAATGCCTCTTTCCCGTTCTACTTCTTCTATCGGCTTTCCGGGAATGTAGGGCTCAATTTTATATATATAGTCCGGGGCTTTAATGTCAAAAGACATATTAATAAATATCCTTTTTTTTGACAAAAATTAAAATTATTTATAATACATAACGAATTAATGCGAACCCTTAAACTTAATCGCTCCGACAGGCTGTTTCACAGAATAGTCTTTTGGAGAAGCAATTTTTTTTATATCTTCTAAAGAATTTTGAATTATTGACCTTTCATAAATTTTAACCCAGGCGCAATCCAAATTTTCATCAACTTCGCACTTATAATTTTTCATCCCTCCGCAAGGACCGTTTAAAAGTCCTTTAGGGCATAATGTAACGGGACAGATTCCGGCTGTTTCATTTAAAACGCATTCTCCGCATAAAGAACACATCTCTTTCAGCGACGACAATGATTCTATATTTCCGATAAACATCGTATCTACGCCTGAAATAACTTTCTTAGTCTTATCTATTGAACTAAGCGAACTGACTGCGGACTGAACCCCGCTGCCGCATGACAGAACCAGAACAGATTCCGACAATTTTATACTTTCTTCGTTATCTCTCACCGCTTTTTTAACTTTTTGCAGGTGGCACATTGCGTCAATAATATAGGTACCGGTGACTTTAATATTATTATCTTCTAAAATTTTTCTCATAGCTTCAACTTCTTTGGGTCCGCCCGTTCTTGACGTATCGGAACATATTCCGCAACCGAATATAAAAGTAGAGCCTTTAATTTTTTTAATAATATTTTCTAATGTTTTCTGTTTTGTTACTATCATATGTAATTGGCTTTATACTTAAATATAAAACAGTTTTGCTTGAGGCGCTAAATCATTTTACTATTTAACTTTAATTATTTGATAAAAATTGCAAAGCGGCATTAACGGTATTTTCCATAAGTACCGCTACTGTCACGGGTCCTACTCCGCCGGGAACCGGCGTTATTTTTGATACCTTCTTGATAACACTGTTAAAATTAACATCGCCGCATATTTTACCGTTCAGTTTGGAGATACCGACGTCGACAACCACGCAGCCGTCTTTCACAAAACTTTCGTCTATGAGATGCGCCTTGCCAGTAGCGGAAATTAGAACATCAGCCATTTTAGTCCAGCATTTTATATTATTTGTATGAATATTAAGAACGCTAACCGTCGCATTTCTGTTCATAAGCATAATAGACAGCGGCTTTCCCACAATAATACTTTGACCTATTATGACAACATTTTTGCCTTTTAATTCTATATTTGAATAATCAAGCATTTTTATAATACCGAAAGGCGTGCACGGGTAAAAACTTGAATCTCCGGTAAATATTTTCCCCTCGTTAAACGGATGAAATCCATCAACATCTTTATTAGGGGAAATTGCTTCCATTATTTTATTTTCGTCTATGTGTAAAGGGATAGGAAGTTGGACCAGTATTCCATGAACCAGCGAATCGTCGTTTAATTCATTTATTCTATTTAATAATTCGCTTTCTGAAATATTAACGGGAAGAATAATCTTTTTTGACATTATGCCGCATCTATTTGCAGCGTTTTCTTTATTCCTGACATATATAACGGAAGCGGGGTCATCCCCTATAAGTATAACGTATATACAGGGGATAATCCCGTTATTTTTTAAACAATCAACTTTTTCCTTTAAAGATGACTCTATATGGGCAGCAATTTTTCTGCCGTCAATAATTTTATCTTCAAAGTCTGCAATACAGCTATCTTTGTCGGACATCAAAGCAAACCGTACTGTTCGATATTTTCATCGGCAATTTTTTGGATTTTTTCAATTTCAGCCTTGCCTGCTTCATTTTTAAATAAATGTTTAAACCTTCCCTGAAGCTTAAGATATTCTTCAACAGGGACTCTCTTGCTGATTTTTTTTACGGAAGTAATTTTACCGTATTCAGCTTCAAATAACGGATAAAGACCGCTTTGAACTGCAAGCTGAGCTATTTTAATCGAATATCTGGGTTCATATTTCCAACCCGGAACACAAGGAACATCTACCTGTAAATATTTAGGACCTTTTATAGATAAGGTTTTTTTTACTTTTTTTTGCAAATCTATAGGATATCCGGCCGAAGCAACGGCGGTATACGGTATTTTATGTGCCATAGCTATTTCCGGCATATATTTTTTAGGTCTGTTATTGCCAAAAGATATTTTGCCTGAAGGGCTTGTTGTAGTAAAAGAGTCATATGGCGTTAAACCGCTTCTCTGATATCCGGTATTCATATATGCCCCATTATCATAACAGACATAAAGTACATCATGTCCTCTTTCAAACATTCCGCTAAGAGCTTGAAGACCAATATCTGCAGTACCGCCGTCGCCGGCTTGCGACAATACGGTTGTGCCTTCTTTTTTACCGGTAATCTGCAATGCAGCTTCAATTCCTGAAGCAACGGCGGCTGAATTTTCGAACAAAGAGTGAATCCATGGAATATTCCACGACGATTCGGGAAACTTTGTAGAAAAAACTTCTAAACAGCCTGTAGCCGATGTTGCAATAGTATTTTTTCCAAGAACCTGCATAATAAGTTTTACAGCCATTGACTGTGCGCATCCGGAACATCCCGTATGACCCATTGTAAACAGCTGTTTATGCGTATCTTCTTTTGTTAGAATATTTGTTAGCATAATTTATATACCTCATTATTAATTTTAATTTCAGCAAAGATATAATACAAAAACACATCGTTAACCATTTTTTATGAATTTTGCCGCAAACAGTTTAAAATTTATTTAAATTTAAAAAACTTTGTTTAATAATTCATTATTTAAGCCAAAAAACTCACCATCTACATCTTCTTCTTTTTCAGCTTTAATTATGAGGTCGTATATGTTTTTTGGCGTTATATCCCTTCCTCCAAGTCCCATTACGTAACCATTCACATTAACTGAATTAATTCTGTGCTGGTATAAAGCGTCCCTGATTTCACAGGACAATATTCCGCCTTTTCCGAGGGATACCGCTTTTTCGATAACAATAGCATTTTTAATATTTTTTAATGCATTAACAATTTCATCTGTGGGAAAAGGTCTGAACGACCTTATTTTAAGAACGCCTATTTTTTTGCCGGACTCTCTTAATTCATCCACAACATCTTTTATAGTGCCGAGAACCGAACCCATAGCAACGATGACCGTGTCGGCATCATCCATTTTATAGGGGTCTATAAGCGCACCTTCATATTTTCCAAACATTTCTTTATAATCATTTGCAGCATCAACTATAACGCTTTTAGAATTATTTATAGCGTTTGAAAGCCTGTACCTTGTTTCAAGATATACCGAAGGCTCTCCGACAGTGCCGAAAGAAAATGGATTATTCACGTCAAGCGTGTACTTCATATTTAACGGCGGCAAATATTCCCTAACTTTTTCAATATGGTCAATAGTTTCGACAACTTCAAAGGTATGAGTCAATACGAAACCGTCAACGCACACCATAACGGGAAGCATGACATTAGGATTTTCAGCAATTTTATACGCTTGAATATGCATATCATAGGCTTCTTGATTGTTTTCCGCAACTAACTGAATTGCTCCAGAGTCACGCAATGCCATAGAATCCTGCATATCGTTCCATATACTGATAGGAGCCGATACGGCTCTATTGGCAACGGTTAAAACAACAGGCAGGCGCATACCTGCAATGTTATAAATAACCTCTCCCATATATAGCAAACCTTGCGATGCCGTGGCAGTATAAGTTCTTACGCCGCATGCGCTGGCGCCTAAAACAACGGAAGCAGCCGAATGTTCGCTCTCTACCATAACATAATCGGCTTTTAAATCTCCGTCTGCAACCATTTGAGAAAGATGCTCGACTATATGAGTTTGCGGAGTAATCGGATAGGCAGAAATTACTTTTGGTTCGGTCATTCTAATGCTATCTGAAATTGCCATCGAACCTTCCAGAACTTTTTTCATAATTATTTCACCATTTTTAAATTTTAAATAATATAGTAACGGTCAATTAACAATTTAGTTAGTCGGTTAGCCAATTAACTAACTGCATATACAAATAAGTAATTAACCGATGATTAGTTTATAATGAGCAAGAAACAATATTAAGCTTTTATTATGATAAGTATATAATTAAGTATATAATTATTTTTCTACAAGGAACATCTCAATATCGTCAACAGGGCATTCCTCAGCGCAAATTCCGCATCCTTTGCAATAATCATCATCAAAACTATAGGTTTTTGTCTTTTTATCGCCAAAAACTACACCCTCCGGACAATAATATATACATAGATCGCATCCTGTACATTTTTCATGTTTAAAAACAGGAATTTCACTCCTGAACGACCCTGTTTTATTTGAAAGTGCAGACCCCGGTCTGGCTATAATGCCTAATTTAAAGTCCAATTTTCTCTCCTTTAATGTAATCGTACGCAGCCTGAGCAGCATCGGCGTTAATTTTCCCTAACTTTGAACCAAATCTTGCTTCTATTTCTTTTTTGACAGAATCAATAGAAACTTCACCGGTAATAGCAGAAAAAGCACCGAGAAGAGTGGTATTGACTATCGGTTTGCCCAATATTTTCATTGCTATTTTTAAAGCCGGAAACAATATAATACTTGACTCGTTTATTTTATTATCGCCAAAATTTTTAATAATTTCTTTTAAATCTGTTTCAGTATTTATTATCAATTTTCCGCTGTCCTTAAGTCCTTTGGCGACCGGCACAGAAGCTATCAAAGTAACATCCTGAACTACAACATAGTCAGGGTCGTAAATTTGATGCCTTGTCCTAATCGGATTATCGGACACTCTCGCAAAAGCCTGAACCGGCGCGCCGGTTCTTTCGGAGCCGAAGGACGGAAAAGCCTGACAATACTTTCCGTCATCAAAAAAACTTAATGCAAGAATAGATGCCATAGTTACAGAACCTTGCCCGCCTCTTCCGTGTATTCTGACTTCTTTCATAATTTATATCCTTATTTTATAATTTATAATTATTTTATTCTATTTTTACATCACCGTTATAAAAATTATAACCTATTTAAAATCCAATGTCAATGCTAATATGTAAATTATTCAGCAGAAATTATTTTTTTTATAAATTAATTTTAATCAAATTTTTAAAACATTATTCTTTAAAACTTTTTAAAAAATCAGGTATAGAATCTTCTACTCCAAAAGCCATTATATGTAATCCGTTTACTTTATTTTTTAAACCTTTTGCAATTCTTGCAGATATTTCAATGCCGGTCTGTAATGGGCTGCTTGAATTTTCTAATTCGTCAATAATCGATTGCGGTATATATATTCCGGGAATATTCTTATTCATAAATCTTGCCACTTTTGCCGATTTTAATATAAATATACCTGCTATAATTTTTATATCGTTATAATTTTTATAATAATCATAAAATTTCTCAAAATTTTCAACGGAAAAAACTGCCTGCGTCTGAAAAAAATTACATCCTGCTTTGATTTTCTTTTCAAACTTCATAAGCTGCGGTTCTAAAGGGTTTGATTCCGGATTAACAGCCGCACCTATATAAAAATCGGTTTTGCCGTTTAAAATATTCCCGTTCATATCATGTCCGCTGTTCAGTCCTTTGATAATTTCTATTAAATTAACGGAATCTATATCGTAAACAGGTTTGGCATGTTTATGGTCTCCAAAAGTTATATAGTCTCCGGTCAGCGTAAGAACATTATTTATTCCAAGTGCCGAAGCGCCGAGAAGATCGGATTCAAGAGCCATCCTGTTCCTGTCTCTGCACGTCTGCTGAAAAATAGGTTCTCCTCCGATACTTTTAATAAATACGGAAGCGGCTAAAGAAGACATCTTCATATTAGCTCCCTGATTATCCGTGACATTAAAAGCCGTTATTTTGTCTTCTAACGATTTTAGAATAATTTTAATCTTGGATAAATCAGTACCTCTTTCGGGAGAAACTTCGGATGTATAAACAAACTCGTTATTTTCCAACTTATCTTTAAATCTATTTTTAGTCATATTATTTTTAGCTATGTTTCATTTATATTTATATAGTTGCGTATTCGTAAGAACCGAGTATTTTAACAAAAATAGTGTATTCCTTAATATTTTCAATTGCTTTTTTTATACTTTCTTCAGATTCATGGCAATCAACATCTATAAAAAATAAATAATCCCAGTTCGTTTTCTTTGACGGTCTGGAAATTATTTTCGTAATATTAATTTCATTGTCGTAGAAAGGTTTTAATATCTTATATAAAGCTCCCACTGAATTTTTTATGGAAAATAATATGGAAGTTTTATCGTTATTTGTTTTAACGGTCCTCTCCCCCTTAGATATTATCAAAAATCTTGTATAATTGTTGGTAAAATCTTCAATGTGGGAAAAAAGCGCATTAAGACCGAATATGCGCCCTGCCGCCTCTGAAGCTATTGCTGCCGTACCGGTTTCATTGACAGCTATTTTACAGGCATCCGCGGTTGAAAACGAATCTATTAATTCAGCATTTTTAAAATTTTCTTCAAGAAAATTTCTGCATTGTGCTAACGCTTGCGGGTGTGAGTATATTTTTTTAATTTTTTCTTTATCCGTTTCTTCAGAATACAGAAAATGGCTGATAGGAATCAGCTCTTCCCCTATTATTGTCACGTTAGAATTCACAAACATATCCAGAGTCGCGTTAACCATTCCTTCCGTCGTATTTTCAACCGGTACGACTCCGTATTCCGATAATCCTTTAACAACATTATCAAATACATTTCCGATTGTTTTGACCGGAATGAGTGTTCTCGACTGTCCAAAACGTTTGATAGCCGCAAGATGGGTAAACGTACCCTCCGGTCCGAAATAGCTTATCTTGATGCTTGCTTCAATAGATATACATGCCGATATTATTTCCCTGAAAATATTTACGATGTGTTCGTTTTTCAAAGGTCCTTTATTTAATAATCTGACATTTTCATATACTTCATTTTCTCTGGACGGATTGTAATAGGTTTTATTGTGTATAGACTTTATTTCTCCGATTTTAACGGCTATTTCTCCGCGCTTATTAAGAATATTGACTATATCCCTATCTATTTCGTCTATTTGATTTCTTAAATTGTCAAGTTCTTTCATAATTTAGTTTAAAATTTATCCTGCTATAAAACAGTGAAATAAAGAATAGTCTATTAGTAAATATATAATCCGCTTTTATTTTTTTCTTTAGAACGACAATAAAATTGAAAGAAAAATTAAAACAAAAATAAATTTAAACTATAATATTTTACATTAAATTATATTAAAAAGCAAAATTTTTATACCGATGAATTTAATCAATTTGGTTAATTATTGGGAACATAGTCAATGAATTTCATAAAAATACGTCCTAATATAAAAGCCAGCATTAAAAAAACGGCAAGCGATAAAAATACTAATTTTATTGAATATGCCTCTCCTATATAAGCAAGAAAAAAAGGACCTATAATACCGCCTATATCAAAATTGGACTGATATATAGTATTAGCGGCTACAATCTGTTTTACCTCGACAACTTCAGAAATTCGCATGGTTCCGATTGGAAAAATTAAAGCATGGGGTATACCGAGCAAAACAAGCGCCAGTGCATAAAAAATAATATTATTCGACAGGAACATAGCAGCAAAGGATAACGAAGATAATAAAATTGAAATATTCATTATATTCATTTTTTGTTTTATTTTACCCTTTTTAGTAAGAAATAAAAGAGCAATGCGCGTTAGCAGCGAAGATATGAAAAATATTGCGAATAACAACGTTATCAAAAAATAGGGCGCATTAAAATTGTTTCGTGCGTAAACACCTCCAAACGCTACTATAGAAGCAAAACATATACTGAAAACAGTATTATAAAAAATCACCTCAAGAAATTTTTTATTTTTAAAAAGTCTAAAAATTAACTTATCCTTTTTTTGCTTTATTTTTTGCGCTATATTTATATTATCATCATTATTATTTTGTTTAGATTCACCGTAGATTATATTGTTGTCCTGACACATTTTTGCTTTAATTTTATTTTTTGCAGTCTTATTGATTTTTATTGCAAAAAAAACACCTGCGGCGGCAAATACAAATAAAAGCAAATAAATATATCTTATATTTAAAACAGCAAGCAAAAGCGTGCCGAGAACAGGTCCTATTACAAGGGCAAGACTTAACATTAAGGAATATATGGTTAGATTTTTTTCTATATCTTTTTTATCTGAAACAAAATTAACTAACGAAAGCAGAAAAGGCATTATTATGGCAGTAGCAAACCCTGAAATAACAACAAACAGTAAAAATTCGAGAAGCGAATCTGAAAAAAAATATCCCAACATTGTCATAGAAAATAAAATCATTCCGACAATTATAAATTTTGTTATATGGACGGGCTTTACTCTAATACTTACGATATAGCGGACAGAAAGAGTGCTTGCGGCATAAACGGCGGTAGCTATTCCGACATAGACAAGATTAGTATGCAATATATACTTTACAAAGAGCGGATTGATGGATTGCACCATCATAGTATTTGCTCTTTGAAAAAGTATTACTATAAATACAAAAAATATAGCGGGCATTCTTATATTATTCTTTAATATAAGAAATAATCGTCGCCGTTAGTTCGTCTTTAAATTCCGTAGCAAAAATATTTTGACCGTGAGTGCCGCCTTTAAACAGATGCAAAGATTTTTTAGACTTTGTGCTGGCATACATATTTTTAATTCCTTCGGCAAATTTTTCGTCTTCGGAGCCCAGATAATGCACCGGAATATCTATAAAATTAACGCCATCCACAAATGTAGAAGAAAGCGCTATAACAGATTTTATCTCTTCAGGTTTGTACAGTTTAGCTGCGTTTAACACCGCATTGCCGCCCATGCTTGCGCCAAGCAATGTTATATTTTTAACAAAATCCTGGGCTTTCATAAAATTTATTGCGCCTATAACATCTTCTCCTAAACCGGATAAACCGCTGCTGCCGGCTTTTGATAATCCATAGCCTCTAAAGTCGAATGCCAATGATGTAATTTTATTTTTCAGAAGGATTTCGCTAAGATCATAAAAACTTTCTTTATTGAAAACTTTACCGTGAGCCAATATAACTGAATCAGAGTATGTGCCGAACAATGACCCGTGTATTTCCCCGCCGTCGGCGGCTTCAAACTGAATTTCTTTAAAATCCATATTTATACTCCTTTTGCAATAAGTTATCTGTCGGTTAGTTTATTAATTATGTATTTAATTGTATCACAAACCGCAGTTTTTTTCAACAGGAGCTGCAATACTTAATCCTGTTATATAATTTTATTTATTCGGAAAAGGTGTCTGACACCTTTTCCTGAGCAAAGAAATGCATAAATATTTTCTATTGCAGGATTAAATGCAGTATTTTTTATTGACTTTATTGCTTTTATATTATATCGCTGCAATATAAATAGTTACACTACATTAATTCACTACTTAAAAATTGGATTTTTATTGGCTAAAACTTCGTTAAGCCTTCCTGTCTTAGTGTTTTTAGGCGATTTTGAAGTATATTTATTACCTTTTTTCTTTATTTCTTTCATAGCGTTAATAAAACTATCCATAGTTTTCATTGATTCTGTTTCCGTTGGTTCAATCATAATTGCACCGTGAATATTTTTAGGAAAATATATTGTAGGAGGATGAAAACCGTAATCTATAATGGATTTTGCAAAATCTAAAGTTGAAATTCCTTCCGATTGAAAAACATTATCGTTCAGAACACACTCATGCATACATAATTCTTCAGGAAAAGGGTCGCTTTCAATAAAAGTGTCTTTAAGTTTCTTTTTCATATAATTTGCGTTTAAAATTGCTATCTCGCTAATTTTAGATATATTCTGTCTTCCAAGTGACAATAGATAAGAATATGCTCTTAAAATTACAGCAAAATTTCCGTAAAACGAAGAAATTCTGCCGATTGAATATTTTCTTTCATTTTTTAATTCGTAATAATAACTCTGTTCGTCATTCGCCGCCTGTTTATTGTTTGGTTCCTGTCTCTTAACGCTGATATATGGAATAGGCAAAAACTCTTTCAAAAAATCTTTAACTCCGACGGGTCCGCTTCCAGGACCTCCTCCGCCATGCGGTGTAGAAAATGTTTTATGCAGATTCAAATGCAGTATGTCCACGCCAAAATCTGAAACTCTGCAATTACCTATGAAAGCATTAAAATTAGCGCCGTCCATGTAAACCAGGGAACCGTTTTTATGCATTAGTTCAGCAGCTTCTCTGATATTTTTTTCAAATAATCCGAATGTGTTCGGATTTGTAATCATTATTGCTGCAACATCTTTGTTAATATATTTCTTAAGTTCGTTTATATTAATATATCCTTTAGGCTTATTTTTTATATTAGCAAACTCATTGTCTTTAGCGCTTTGCGCCTCTTCCCGAGTACCATGGCTGTCATGTTTATCAGCGAGGAATGTTTTAATTTCAACCGGTGTAAAGCCTGCTATATAGCTGCTCGCAGGATTAGTTCCATGGGAACTGTCAGGAATTAAAACAATATTTCTTTTCTCATTTTTAACTTCAAAATATTTTTTAATAATCTTCATGCCTGTAAATTCACCGGCTGCGCCTGCCTGCGGACTAAACGTAAATTCATCCAAACCTGTTAATCCGCACAACAACCTGTTAAATTCATAGATTATTTTCAAAATGGGCTGAATATAGCCTGCCGGCAGCATCGGGTGCAAATTTTTTATATTATTTAAAGAGGCTATAGTTTCGTTAATTTTTGGATTGTATTTCATTGTACATGACCCTAACGGATAAAAAGCTGTATCTACGCAGATATTCCAGCTTGAAAGACGCGTAAAATGTCTTACAGCCGTGGATTCAGACACTTCAGGAAGCAGTAACGGAGATTTTTTTTCATTTCTTAAAAATTTTGCGTCAATGTAATCTTTAGCAGTTTTACCGATATGAGCTCCGCTTAAATTATTTGAAGGCATACTTATGCCGCTCAGTCCTTTTGAACTTTGATTAATTAATAAATCTTCGTTAAAAACGAGACCTTTCGACCCTGGAAATTTTTTCATAATTTTAATTATTTAAATTATCAATTAAAAACAAATTATCAATTATCAATTAGCTCAATTATTTTAAATTAAGAATAGACACCTATTTATATTTATATAAAATATTTTATAAAATAGCCGATAAAGTTAATCGGCTGCAAACACCTGTTCTTCAAAAAATAAACAACCGTATATCCTTATTTTTTTTAATATTCCAAAATTTTATATAGTAGCTCAAGAGAATATTTCAACTGCACGCTTAACGTAATTGTCTATATCTTTAATACCTGTTTTTTCAGTTACCGCTATTAAAACTTCATTGCCGCCGTCTTCTAAGGAAATACCGGCTAATATGCCCTTTTTCATCATTTCGTTTATAAATACCGATGCATTCATTTTTTTATTATTTATTTCTATAACAAATTCATTATAAAAATTTCCTGCATATTTGAGAGAAAACAAACCGGTATCTATCAGTTTTTCGCATAAAATATGAGATAACTTAAGATTTAGAAGCGAGATTTCTTTAAACCCTTCTTTAGAGCACAGAGATAGATAAACTGCCGCTCTTAAAGCATTCAATGAATTGTTTGTGCAAATGTTAGATGTTGCAGCCTGCCTCCTTATGTGCTGTTCCCTGGTTGCAAGAATAAACAGGTATGCGTCCTGATTTTTGCTATCTTTAGACTTGCCTGTAATTCTCCCCGGCATTTGTCTTATAAATTCTTTCTTTGCGGCAAAAAGACCTAACAGCGGTCCTCCAAAATTCATATAATTGCCAAAACTGTTTCCTTCCCCTGCAAAAATATCGGCATTATAAAATCCGGGGGGCGCAATCGTTCCGAAACTGAAAGGTTCTGACGAGCAGACGATCAAATGCGGCTTTAAAGATGAGTCTGATTCTTCACTGTGGACTATCTTTTCAATAAATTCTAAATCTTCTATGATTCCGAAATAATTCGGCTGCTGAACTATAAAAGCGCAAATATTTTTATTTTCTTGTAATTTTTCCGCCAAAAGAGCAGCGTCGGTATAGCCTTTTTCAGAATCAATATCTATAAATTCTATAACAATATCTAAATCTTTGATAAAAGTTTTAACAACTTCTATATAAGTCGGATTAACACTTTTAGAAACAAGTATCTTAATTTTTTTGTTATTGCCGGTATCGGAATCGGTTTGGCGGTTCTGGCGATAAATCCGCAGAGACATGAGCACTGCCTCAGCCAAACTTTCTGCGCCGTCATACATTGAAGCATTAACGGCATCCATTCCTAAAATTGATGCAAGCATAGATTGAAATTCAAAGAGCGCCATTAAGGTTCCCTGGCTGACTTCAGGTTGATACGGTGTATAAGGGGTATAAAATTCCGCTCTCGACATTATCGCATCAACTGCGGACGGAACATAATGATCGTATATGCCTCCGCCTGCAAAAACCGGTATGCTGCCGCTGCCGCGCAACTTATCGTTTATATCGGAAAAATACTTATAAAGCGATAATTCATCCATTTGGTCAGGCATAAAATCAAGTTCTTTTCCCTCGATTAAAGAAATATCGCCTATAATTTTATGAAATAATTCTTTTTTATCTTTAATGCCGATAAATTTATATATTTTTTTTATTTCTTCATTCGAAGCGGGAATATAGCGAAAACTATTCATGGTTTGATTTTACAAAAGATTCGTAGGAATTTTTATCCATTAAAGACGACAAATCCGAAGGATTATTTAATTCTATTTGGGCAATAAATCCCTCTCCTAAAGGTTCATTGTTAATTAATTCCGGAGTCTCATTTAGTTTGGAATTTACGCCTTTTATCGTTAAATCCGCAGGAGCATAAATTTCCGAAACAGACTTGACGGATTCTATTTCGCCTATTTTTTCATCTTTTTTATATTGCTTTCCTACTTCGGGAAGCTGAACATAAACTACATCGCCTAATTCTGATTGCGCAAAATCCGAGATGCCGAGATTATAAACATTGTTTGAATCAAGACTAATCCATTCATGAGATTTTGCAAAATAAAACTTACTATTATCCGCCATATTTTTGCAGCTCCTTCAAAATTTATTATTTTTTAATATTATCTAAATGTTACCTTAATATTATTTTAATTTTTACTTTGCTTATCTATATAATAGCCTGCAGATAGTACCAACCGCAGCACAACTTCTCTAATATTATTTTATTTTATCCTGTATTATAAATCTAATTGTTTGATTTGTTTATTCCTATTGCTATTTACTTTTTTGTTCTATGAAAAGGGGGCATGACTACTTCCGCTTTTTCAAAATTACCCCTTATATCTATATAGAAATTCTTTAACATCGAAGGGGTTACATTAGAATCTGAAATGTAAGCGCTGCCTATCGGCATTTTGTTTAACGGGCTGTACGTTCCGCTGGCGACGCACCCTATCGGTTTAAGATTTTCATCAAGTATCCTCTGCAGATGTCTTGGAATCTGTTTCCCTGCCAGTTTAAAAAATATTAGTTTTTTTTCTTTATTTTTAATTTTTTCAAGAGCTTCTTTACCGATAAAATCTTTATTTTTTGATAAATATTTTTCTAATCCAGCATCGTATGGGGTTATAGTCTCGTCAAGCTCGTGACCATATAGGGGTAAAGCCGCTTCAAATCTTAATGTATCCCGCGCTCCAAGTCCGACAGGCAAAAGATTTGAAAGCTCCTTATGCTCAATAATATAATCCCATAATTTGCCGACGTCATCCGCATCGGTAAAAATTTCAAAACCGAATTCGCCTGTATATCCGCTTCTCGATATAACGGCTTCAATTTCTATTTCTTTAAATCTGACGCAGCTAAATTCAAAATGATTAAGTTCTTTTAGAGATTTAATATTATATTGAAAATTAAATATATTGCAAAAATTATTTTCACTCCTGCCGTAATTATCTGAAACGTCTTCAACCAGCGGATATATTATATTGCGCGATTTCGGTCCTTGGACTGAAAGCAGACCGATTTTCTCGCTATAATTGTCAACCGTTACATTTTGAAACATATACTGACCGTTATCAGTTTTTGTTTTTTGCAAATTGAGCATTTGTGTGTGAATCCATGCAAAATCCTTTTCGGTATTAGCGGCATTAGCCACAATCATATAACTTTCATTAGAGAATTTATAAATAGTCAAATCATCAATAACGCCGCCGTTTTCATTAAGGATAAGAGAATACGTTATCGTATTTGGAAAAATAGAAGATATATCAGCCGTAAGAACATAATCCAAGAATATACCTGCATCTTTTCCTTTTACGATAATCTCTCCCATATGCGATATATCAAAAAGTCCTGAATTATTTCTGACGTTAAGGTGTTCATCTATAATACTTTTATAATATAAGGGCATCGAAAAACCGGCAAAAGAAACAATCTTGGCGCCGAGATTACGGTGTTTATCGTAAAGCGGGGTCTTTTTATCTTCGTTTTCGTTATTATCTGCATTTTTATCATTCATGTTTTTATTATACCAAATATAAATATAAAGTTAAATAAATAAAATTAAAAACTATTAAGAAAATTATTTAAAAATAATTTTTTTTCCGCAATCTGAACCTGCTATTCTGTTTTTTCCGTTAGATTTTGCTTCATATAAATAATCATCGGCTATGTTGATTAACTTATCGATTGTATTTATTTCTGCAATATTATCTGCAGAGCCCGCAGCATCAGCGCTCCTTAAAGCGCTATTATCCGAAGTACTAAAGCTGCCGCTTCTTAAAGCACTATCATCGTTAATCAGAATATCGGTTTTACCGGTTTTTAAAGCATTATTGTCCACCGCATCAGTTTCGGTTTCGGCAATGCTTTTATCTGTATAATTTATATGATTTGCATAATTTAAATGATTAAACTCTTCGCATTCTGGATAATTAGCAATACCGATAGAGATAGTGATGTTTTCAACTAACCCTTTAAATTGATGCTGCGACAATTGTTCTTTAATCTTTTTTGCAACTTCAAAACTGCCTCCGAAACCTGTTTGCGGAAGCACTATTGTAAATTCTTCTCCGCCGTAGCGGGCGCCTAAATCTGTTGCCCTTATATTATTATTAATTATCTGCCCTACCGTCCTCAAAACCTCGTCTCCGAGCTGATGACCGTAAAAATCATTCAGATGTTTAAAATCGTCAATATCCATCATTAATAATGACAGTCTGGTGTTATGTCTTTTAGCTAAACTAAACTCCCTTTCCAGAAATTCATTTAAGTATCTTCTATTGTATAATCCCGTCAATTCATCGGTGATACTTAATTTAGCCAATTTCTGATGCATTCTTGCGTTATCTAACGTAATAGAAAGCTCTTTTGCGGCATGCTCCAAGAAACTTATATCTTCCTTTTTAAATCCCTTGAGACTTGATAGCATAATGACACCTAAAGGTATTGAAATTTTAGATGAAGATTCTATATATAACGGAAGCCATACTATATCCTTTGGAAAAACCTCGCAAAAACCGTAATCTATAGTTTTTCCGTTTGCTCCGTCGCTCAAAAGCTGTTCTTTAAGCAGAATCGCATTTTCCGGTATATCGTGAAACCATATAATTTTCTTTTTAGTAAGACATTCTCCCACAATACCTTCATCTGTATCAAATTCTTTAGCAACAAATTTTCTTATGCCGTAATATTTTTTTGGAAGCAACCGAGGTTTGCCGGCTATTTCCACAGCCTCGTAAATAATTCCTGAAACTGAATCGGTCAGTTCTTCAAGTTTATCTAATGTTCCCGATAAAATATGGTTAAAATCCAACGATTTAGTTAAAAAATCGGAAAACTCATTATATTTAAGCATCCTTTCTTCTCTATCGTGAACGTTTACCGCCATTTCGGTAAAACCTTCACCTATCTTTTCAAATTCGTCATTTGTTTTAATTATTAATCTTGTGTCAAGTTCGCCGGATGAAAATTTTTTAATAGCTTCCAGCGTCATATATATCGGATTTAAAGTATCTTTAGATGCAAAATAGGTAATAATTAAAGATATAAGCAGCCCGAAGATAATAATTAAAATTGAATAGACGGCAGATTTTTTTAATAAAGTCGCATATTCATGATTTGAAATCAAAACACCTAAGGAACCTACGACTTTATTATTTATATCTTTAATCGGATGAAATGCTACAAAAACATTTTTACCGTCATAATTCATTTCATTTATAAAATTTTTACCGAAAGATATTTTTTTATATATCGAAAAAGGAAGTTTAGAACCGACGCCAAATACGTTACCGGGGATATTCATAGTAGAAATAGCCGTCTGAGTCTGAAAAATAGAACTGAATATTGCCGGATTCATATGATAATCGTTATAAATAGTTCTGGGAATATAACCGTCTTTATACAAATTAATAAATCCTAAAATGCCCCCTACTACTTTTGCTTTATATGTAATAGGAACAACCGTCACCAAAAAAAGATTATTTATAGAACTGCCGATGTTATTATAATTTAATCCAAGTTTTTTCTGTGTGTAGTTTTTAATATACACTGTTTTTACAATAGGAGTATCTCTGCTGAATGATTTATCTATTAAACCGTTTAAAATTAATTTTATATTGCTTTTGCCCCTGCTTGAAGCTAATATCATCTTTGACCGGCTAAGCACGCAAATTAAATCGGCGTAATTAAAAGCTGTTTTGTAAGAATAAACTAAACTGTTAAGAAACCGGCTGTTTTTAGTTATTAAAGATTTTGTAAAATACGGATTATAATTGCTTATAAGAAATGCATTTTTAAGCTGATTTGCCTGAGCATAATAAATTCTTTCGGCGCCTTGCAGAGTGATTCTTACTTTTGATAAAGCATCTTTTTTTGCCTGAGTTTTAAATATAACGGTATTGGCAATAGCAAGAATAATCAGAGGTATAACGGTAGCGGAAAGAAAAGAAATTAGGAATTTCTTCTTTATGCTCATTTTAGGACGCGGACCGGGAGAATATATTATATCTGGCATAATTTAATGTTGCTACGATAATATCTTTTTTATTAGCTTTATTAGCATTGTTATATTTGCATATACCATATACCGCATCTTTTAAATAAAAACAACAAAATAAATAACAAAACTTATGTTTAATTATTTTTCTTATAAACGGAATATTCCATAATGCCTGAAATAAACCCTGCAATATTATGTTTATAAACTGAAGCATAATTAATAAAATACCCCGCAGAAGCAGACACTACCCTTTCAAAAACATCATCTCCGGTTAACTGAAATAATTTTGCAATTCCTCGCAGCGCCAAAGCATTAGAAGAATAGCTTCCGTAATCCAATATTGATTTTTCTTTAAAATTCAGAAATCCTATCGGCGGAGTTTTTGAAGTTTTTCTTATGTCATAAAAACCGCCGTTATATCCGTCGTAAAAATTAATTATTATGTAATTTCCTATTTTTTTAGCATATGTCAAATATTCTTCCTTTAGCGTAATTTCATACAATCCTGTTAAAGCCGACAGCATATAACTGTTATCTTCGAGATTTGATTCGGTATATTCGCCTAAAAATCTTCCTATGTCGCCGTTCTTATCAAAAGATTCAATGAAAGGCGCAATACTTTTTTCAGTTATTTCCTTTAATTTATTCATTGATATTTCTTCGTTATCATTTAGCCGAACATTATTATTCTTGTCGGCATTAGCAACTCTGTCTTTTTTAAATATTTTGTAGACTTCCGTCAGCGCATATATTATATTGCCGTTAACAGAGGCGTATTTTAATTTGTCTATAAGCGGTAATTTTCTGTTATCCCTTGATTCTTTTAATTTATTAATCAAAGAAATTACTTTACCGTAATTTTCTTTTTTGAAAACATTTTCCTCAAAATAAAGTACTTTTCTTCCATCAGGCATTATGCCGTCATTTTTGTTAAAATTTAAAAAAAACTTTGCTTCGTTAATGTTTGATTCGTTATGACTTAAAGTCGCATCGTTTGAATAAACTGTATTTTTAAGTTCTTCCTCCGTCCATGTATAAAAACTTCCGTCATCGGTTATAAGCTCTCCTGAAACATCTGCGCTCATACTTGAATAAAACCCTCCGTTTCTGCGGTCGTATAATCTTTCTGTTAAAAAGTTTAAAGTTTTGTTTATAACATTTAGCAGCAGCGATTGAAATTCATCTGTATCTAAATTTAAATTTAATCTTAGACCCGAATATATTTTTACAAGACTGTAATATTTCATATAAACTCTTAAACCTGAAGCATTATCGGAAGCCAACTTTTCAAAATGCGGAATGAGCCATTTCTTGTCGGTGGAATATCTGTGAAAGCCTCCCTCAACCTGGTCAAAAACACCGCCCAGCGCTATTTTAGCCAAAGTAAAAAAACCTGCTCTCAGAGATTCCTTATTAGAATTTAGTAAATAATCATAATACAGCATTTCAAGAACAGGGAAATAATAAAATTTAGGCGCTTCATCAAGTCCGCCGTTTTCATTGTCAAAATGGAGTAAGAATTCTTTAGCGCTGTCCGATGCAAGTTTTTTAACCTTTTTTTCCGCATCTTTTAAGCTAAAATTATAATTGCCTGCAAAAATATGCTTTAAATCGTTAGCCTGATTAAGCAAATTTACATTTTTTACCGCAAAACCTTTTGTTTCATCGAAAAGTTCATGATAAAAATCTTTGCTCTGTTCAATAACAGATTTTTCATTTTCAGCATAATATTTTGAAATCTGCAATAATACTGTTTTGAAAGCCGGCAATCCAAATTTTGATTCTTTCGGAAAGTACGTGCCTCCATAAAAAAAATAACCTTCGTATGTCAGAAACGCCGTCAAAGGCCATCCGCCCTGACCTGCAAAAGCCGTAACGGCTTTCTGATACCGGCTGTCTATGTCCGGACGCTCGTCTTTATCTACTTTTATTGCAATAAATTTATCATTTATGATAGCGGCAGTTTCTTTATCTTCGTAGGATTCTTCATCGATTACATGGCACCAGTGACACCATACGGCACCGATATCCATTAGAATCGGAAGATTTTTTTCCCTTGCTGTTTCAAACGCTTCATTGCACCAGGGATACCAGTTTACCGGCTGACTTACCGCAGACTGCAGATATGCGCTTTTTTCGCTTTTTAATTTATTCATATATTTTTATAAATTATATAGTACGGATAGTTATAACATCTTCTTGTATTATTCGTTTCTTTTTAAGTTTATACAGCAGTTATAATATCATTGCCGGTTTCTTTTTTAAACTTATTATTTATATAGTTATAAGATTATGCATCGGATATTTAAAATATCTTTCTGCCGATTAATTTATATTAATTTATTTAGAATATCCGATAAAAGCGTTTTTTGGATCTGAGCCGTCATGAACAACGCTTTTTACGGCTTTTATCATAGACAAAGGCTTTTCAGATTGAAATATATTTCTGCCCATATCGACGCCTGAAGCTCCTTTGCTAACGGCATTATAAGCAAGCTGTAAAGCTTCCTGTTCCGTTGTTTTCTTGCCGCCTGCAACAACGACAGGTACAGGACAAGTTCGTATAACTTCTTCAAAATTATCGCAATAATAGGTTTTAACGATATTAGCGCCTGTTTCGGCAGCAATCCTGCATGCCAGCGACAGATAGCGGGAATCTCTATTCATATCTCTTCCTACCGCCGTTACGGCAAGAACTGGAATACCGTATTTATAGCCTTTATCTACTAATTTAGAAAGATTTATTATAGACTGTTTTTCATGCGCCGAACCAACAAAAATAGACAGCGCAACTGCGCTGACATTGAGCCTTACGGCATCCTCCATAGATACTGAAATATCTTCATCGGATAAATCTTCTTTTAAAATACTGGTACCGCCGCTAACTCTTAAAACAATCGGAGTATTAAACTCAGGGCTAATTTTCGTTCTTAAAATACCCCTTGTAAGCATGAGAGAATCGGCAAAAGGTATAAGGGGCGAAATTGTCTTATCAGGTTCTTCAAGTCCTCCGGTCGGTCCCATAAAATAACCATGGTCAATGGCAAGCATAACCGTTTTATTATCTTTTGGACTGATAATGCGGCTAAGCCTGTTTTTCATTCCGTAATCCATATTTTTGCACCTCCGATTTTAATTAAAAAGAAAAACTAAAGCAGATTAGATTTAGAATTTAGAATTTAGAGCAAAAATTCAGCACTTTGAACTTAAAACTTTGAACTAATCAGTATTTTTTACCAGCTTATAATTTTATCGCTAATAAAAATAAGTTCAACAAGCCCGTCGTAAGTTATAAACTTAGCTGTTTTAGATGTTTTAATAATATTGAACAATAAAATACTGCTATCTACCGAGCAGCCGGCGTCACTGTCTATTTCTTTATCGCGACCTCTTGCATCGGTATTATTCTCATTTTTTATGCCTGCTGTATCTATATTATTTTTATTTATGTTTTTATTTATATTTATATTTCGAGGATTACTATGCCTATTAGTTAGATTATATTTTTTATAATTTAATAATGCAATATATATTTGATTGCCGTCTTCAACGTGAGAATTTATAATATCTTGCAATGTATCAGGCAAATTTTCTTTTATTATATATAGAATATTCATAAATAAACCGATAATTTTATTAATATATCTATTTTTGCGCTGCCAGTGATGTCTGCGCTGCACGTTGCGCAGAATGTTGAAATGCACATCTCTCCCGATAAAAAGGCGAAGATTCTCAGCGCTTCTTAAAACTGAATTTATAGCATTAAATTTGTCAGATAAAATTTATACAATTATTAATTAATTATCAATTAATTATTAACTATGCCTATTATATCATAAATACTGCTAAAATTATTTTCCTGCAGAAATTTTTTAATACCGGAAGTTATTTGGGGGATAAGATAAGGATTGTTAAACGCACCCGTTCCTACGGCAACCGATGTAGCCCCTGCCATAAAAAACTCTACGGCATCTTCCCACGAGCTTATGCCGCCCATGCCTATTACCGGAATTCTGACAGCTTTGTAAACATCGTTGACTAATTTAACCGCTATCGGTTTAATTGCCGGTCCGGAAAGTCCTCCGTATCCTCTGCTTAATTTAAATTTTCTTTTATTTATATCTATGCTTGCAGCGGGAAAAGTATTTACTAATGAAATAACGTCCGCTCCGGCTTTTTCGGCAACCTCCGCAATCAATGCAATATCGCTGACTAACGGGGTTAGTTTAACTATTAGGGGGAGGTCTGAATAATTTTTTATTGATGCTACAATTTCATAAACAATTTCAGGGTCGGTTCCGAAAGCCCTGCCTCCTTCTTTTACGTTGGGACAGGATATATTGGCTTCTATCGCCGATATCCCGTCAATGCATGACAGTTTTTCAGCCATAACAGCGTAATCTTCAATGCTTCTGCCAAAAAAATTTACAATTACCGGCATATTAAATTTTTTCAAAAAATCAATTTTTTCATCTTTGAATTTTTCAAAACCGACATTTTCAAGACCGATTGAATTGATTAATCCGCACGGAGTTTCGCATATGCGCGGCATTTCATTGCCTTTGGACGGCTCTAAAGATATACCCTTAGTAACTAAAGCTCCGAAAAGAGAATAATCGGTAATTTCACTAAATTCCTCTCCGTACCCGAATGTTCCCGATGCCGGCATTACCGGATATTTAAGAAACAATCTGCCTAATTTAACGGACATGCTGATATCTTTTGAATTTTTTTCTTCCATTGTCTACCGAATATTAATAAATACTAAAATTGCAAAAATCGTTCTAACTGGCAATTGGCAAGCAACAATTAACAAGCGAAATAAATGTTTCGCGTCATACACCGCAACCGCACACGCGCACACTACGCACACACACTACGCGCGTACTATATAATAACTCAGAATAATTAACGCTTAACAATAATTATGCAGTTCAGACGCATTGAAAACAGGTCCGTCTTTGCATACCCTTTTAAAAACAAAATTATCGGAATTATCAGAATTTATTTTGACGACACATCCAAGGCACACCCCTATCCCGCATGCAAAATGTTCTTCAAGCGAAACTTGAATAGCATATTTATTTAACATATCCTTGTTTGAGTTTGGCATATTTAACTTGTTATACACTTCAAATTTATTAATTAAATACGAAAGCATAGGTTTTGGTCCGCAAGCGTAAAAATTTACATTTAACTGCTCTGCAGATTTTTCATTTTGCTTACGGTAATCATTTATATTCCTGAACAAAAGGTCAACTATGTTGCCTTTATATCCAAAAGAACCGTCGTCCGTCGCAAAATAAACCTCATCGTAATCCGAATGAATACTGTATCTGAAATACAATTCTTTTTCAGTTTTGCTGCCGTAATATAAAATAAATTCATCATCGTCCGCACCATCTATAACTAAAGGATTTAGCGTTGACTCATTGACTTTTCTTTCTTTATTTTTTATAAAATCGGGCAAAGAAAATAATGGCGCTATTCCTATACCGCCGGCTATTAGAACATGTATATTTTTAACAATTTTTGCGCCGCTATCGTTCTGCAATCCTTGAAAATCAGACAACGTATTGAATCCGTTACCTAACGGTCCTGTTACGGAAACATAATCTCCTTTTTTAATATTGCTTAATAAATCCGTGCCCTTGCCGCAAACCCTGTATAAAATTTCGAATTCATTTTCATTGAATCTCCTGAAAATTGAAAACGGTCGCGCCAGCAAAGGGTCGGAATACCCGGGATTATGTTTGACCATTGCAAATTGTCCGGGAATAAAATTTTGCGGTATGAAATTATTTTTAATTCTTAAAAGGTATGTATTTTCCGTATCTTTAATTTTTAAATTTACGGTTACCTCACAATTTCCGTTTATTATTTTTTTTGTTTTCATAAACATTTTAGCCGTTCAATTCTTTGACCATACATAAAGCATCTTCTTTTTGATCGCCGTCATAATAATTTTTTCTGACCATAAATGTTTTAAAACCCAGTTTTTTATATAAATTTGCGGCTCTTAAATTAGAAATTCTAACTTCTAAGAATATAAATTTAATATTTTTATCGGCAAATTTATAAATAGCGTAATTTAGCAGATAGCTTCCTATGCCTCGGGACTGCATTGTCTTAGATACCGTTATATCCAAAATATGCATTTCGTCTAATACGGTATAAAAAATTATAAAACCTGTTATCTGCGAATTTATATTAAATTCTTTTAAACCGTTGTTGTTAAAATAGGATAGCAGAAAATCAGAATTTTCTTTTTTTAATTCATCTTCAAATAATTTTCTGTTCCAATTTGTTTTAGATGCTTCAAGATGAATGCTGAACACTTCGTCTATAATATAATTAAATAAATCCCTATTTTTTATCTCATCAATATCATTTTTCTTATAATATATATCTTTTAAATTGATAATATTTATAACATTCATATAAATAATGCAATAAGTATAATAAATACAACTGCACCGCTCAAATTTATTTTATAGAAAAAAATACATTTATTTATTCCTTACAGGACATTGTAAATTCCGCTTATTCTGTTTTCAAGGAAAGGCCACACTTTTCTTGCCCTTTCAATCTCATATGTATCAATATTATAAATAAGTACACATTCGTTTAATCCTGCAAAATCGTCAACAAGGGAACCGTCCGGCGCGGAACAGAAAGACTTTCCGTAAAAATCCAATCCGCCGTCTTTTCCAACCCTGTTAACCCTGACTATGTAAACACCATTTACGAAAGCATTGGCAGAAATACTCAAAAACCATTTGCTGTTTGTGTTAAACGCCGATGCCGTAGGAGCAAAAATTATATTTGCCCCTTTAAGAGCAAGCGTTCTGGATATCTCCGGATAAAAATTGTCCCAGCACATCTGAATACCGATTGTAGCAAACTCCGTTTTGAAAACCGGTATTTCAGTGCCGTTAGAAAAATATGATTTTTCATAATAATTAGATATTTCGGGTAAATATATCTTTCTATAAACACCTAAAATTTCACCGCTGCCGTCAATAACGGCAGCGCTGTTAAAATATAAACCGTTATGAGTTTCAAAAAAAGGAACTATTATAACCATCCTATACCTGCAGGCATATTCCCGCATAATATTTATTGTTTTGCCGTCAAGCTGTTCTGCAAGTTTACAATTTTCTTCCGCTTTTCCGTTTTCTTTAGATTGAACAAACCATGTGTTAAGAAAAAGCTCCGGAAAACATACGATGTTCGCACCATTTTTTGCAGCCATAGACAAAAAAGAAAGAGCTTTATCCATAGACTTATCAATATCTGGTGATGGCGACATCTGAATTGCGCAAACTTTTATTCTCATAATATTTAAATTAATAATAAAATTATATTTATTTTATTTGCCGCCGGACTTCGAACTTTTGCCTTTCTTTCTATCGCTTTCGGTTAACAGTATTTTGCGCAATCTTATAGATTTTGGCGTAAATTCAATCAACTCGTCGTCTTCTATAAACTCAAGCGCATATTCTATTGATAATTTAATAGGCGGAGTTAAAGCTATCATTTCATCGGAAGCCTTAGAACGCATATTGGTCAGCTGTTTTTTCTTACATGGATTAACAGTAATATCGCCCGGTTTAGAATGCTGTCCTATAATCATGCCTTCGTAGACTTCATCCTGCGGATTCACAAACAGACTGCCTCTATCCTGCAGATTGTAAAGACCGTAAGAATTAGCTTCCGCTGTTTCCATTGAAATCATAACCCCGTTTTTCCTTGGCGAAATATCAAAAGCGTATTCTTCAAAATTATAAAAATTATGATGCATCGTACCGGTACCCTTAGTCATAGTAAGGAATTCATTATGAAAACCCATTATACCTCTTGAAGGTATTTTAAACTCAAGGTAGGTCATACCTTTATCATCTTTTGTCATATCAAGCAGCTGCCCCTTCATTCCGGACAATCTTTCCAGAATAGGACCTGTAAATTCATCCTTTATGGTAATATATAAAAGTTCATAAGGTTCCATCTTTTTGCCGTCTATCTCTTTTATAACTCCCCTCGGTTTGGAAATAGCAAATTCAAAACCTTCTCTCCTCATTTTTTCAATTAGAATAGACAGATGCAGCAGCCCTCTTCCGTACACGTCAAAAACGGTTTCATCGCTTGTATCGGCAACTTTTAATCCTACATTGTTAAGAATTTCTTTATGAAGACGCTCTCTCAATTGTCTTGTAGTAACCATCTTGCCCTCTTTACCGGCAAAAGGACTTTTATTGACAATAAAGTTAACAAGTATAACCGGCTCGTCTATTTTTATTCTTTGCAGCGGATTAACAGGCTTTTCTTTAACTAAATAATCACCGGCTTTCACACCGGTAACGCCGGCAACCAGAGCGATGTCTCCTTCCTGAATCTCGTCCGTTTCTATTTTTGTAAGACCCTCGAATACAAACATTTTATTTGGTCTTGTTTTCACCAACTCTTCATTTATATTATATAAATAAATCTGGTCGTTAGATTTTAATTTACCGGATTTGACTATTCCGATAGCCGTAGCGCCTAAAAAATCGTCGTGTCCTATGCTGGTAACAAGAAATTCTAAATCTGTTTTATTTAATATAGCAGGATGCGGCAAAGAATTTACGATAGCCTCAAATAAAGCCGTAAGACCGTTTTTTCTGACTTCTTCAATATTTTCTTCAAGGTCTGCAGTAGCATAACCTTCTTTAGCGGAAGCATATATAACCGGAAAATCTAAGTTGACGTCTTCGCCTCCAAGTTCCATAAAAAGCTCATAGACCATATCGAGGACTTCTTTAGGTCTTGCGCCGGGTCTGTCAATTTTGTTAATAACAAGCACTACTTTTAAGTTATATTCAAAACATTTTTTTAAAATAAATCTTGTCTGCGGCATGGGACCGTCAAACGCATCTACAAGAAGAAGTACCCCGTCAACCATTGCGAGAACGCGCTCTACTTCACTTCCAAAGTCACCGTGTCCCGGCGTATCTACTATATTTATTTTATAATTTTTGTAATTTAAACCTGTGCACTTAGATAAAATTGTAATGCCGCGTTCTTTTTCAAGGTCATCGCTGTCCATAGCCCTTTCCGGCATCATTTGCGAATCTCTGCTCGTGGAACTTTCCTTAAGCATTTTATCTATCAAAGTTGTTTTACCGTGATCAACATGCGCTACTACCGCAATATTTCTCATCTTTTCTTGATATAGCAATTATTCTCCTCCCGATTTGATACTGCCGAATAATAAGATTTTTATCTAATTATTTCTATTTATATTATAGTTAACATAATTATTATTTTATTGTCATAAATTTTTAATATAATAATATAATTATTTATATATCAAAAAAATAGCTTAAAATAAAAAACCCCAATAAATTTAATTTACTGGGGTAAAATGGATTGACCGACAACTAAAATTTCGCCTTTAAATTAAACTATACATTTACATTCATTGCATATAATTTTAAATCAATGATTTTTTGAATTGAATGAAATAAATAATATCGCTTATCAATTTTTACAAGGCTTCTTGAGTAACTTAAAAGAAACTTAAGGGCAATAAATAACTTAGACCTTAGAAACATTAACAGCCTGAGGTCCTTTTGCTCCATTAGTGATTTCAAATTCCACTCTCTGACCTTCAGTTAAGGTTTTAAAACCATCCTGTGTAATTGCGGAATAATGAACAAAAACATCCTGTCCGTTTTCTTGTTCAATAAATCCAAATCCTTTGCTGTCATTAAACCACTTAACTTTTCCTTGGCACTTCATAATACACTTCTCCTTACTTCTTTTACAATTTGTTTCTGATACAATTTACAATACAAACTGTAATACGTTAAAATTAGATTTTTATCTAAACACTTAGATAAATAAATATTATACTAAGCATACAATACTAATTTATTCTTGTCAAGTTTTTTTTGATATACTCCGCTGTCTGAAAATTTCGTACGCAGAAACGGCAAAACTGACTGAAGCATTAAGCGAATTTATGCTTCCCGCCATCGGAATGCTTAATATTTTCTCGCACCTTTCCTGAGTAAGCCTTCTCAGTCCTTTGCCTTCAGAACCTACAACAATAGCAACGGGAATATCAAATTTGAAAGAATATATATCTTCTTCCGCTTCGCCTGAAAGTCCTATAACCCAGATGCCCATATCTTTGAGATTTTCTATAGTTCTGGCAATGTTCGGAACCCTTACGACATCTGAATAAAAAACAGCGCCCTGAGAAACATTGGCTACGGCGGAGGTTATAAAAACAGAGTTGGATTTAGGCAGAATAATACAGTCCGCCCCGACACAATTTGCAGTTCTGATTATTGAACCTAAATTTTGCGGATCGTTAATATCGTCTAATATTACATAAAACACATCAGCTTTTCCTGCATTTTTGGCGATTACGTCTTCAAAAAAAATTTCATTATAATCTGCAACTGCTGCAATTCCTTTTATTAATGCTTCGCTTCCAAATTCTTTCATAAAAAACTGCTCATTTTTGACGGTCATATTTAGTTCGTGTTCTTTTATAAGTCTAAAAAGAGCATTGTCTATATGACCATTTTTATGCTTTTTTTCACTAATAAAAATATCTGAAACTAAATTGCCTGAATTGATAGCTTCTTTTATTGTGTTCGTCCCATATATTTTAAGTTCCATATCATCCTTATAGTAATAACATTATTTATTTTATTTAATTTATTTAATTTAATCAAATTTATTCAATTTATCGAAAATTGTCGTAGAACACATTGCCCTGGCAATGGAAATATAAGGCAAGGAGTTGTTTGTTGTGCTTATGTTCACAATTAAGAATAATAATATATTTAAACAAACGGTTTAAATATATTATTGAATATATCATTGAATATCCTCGGATATGATATATATAAAGAAATAACGCGATAGCTTTTCTAAAATATGTCAGCCGATTTCAATTTCCCTGTAAATATTCTTAAGCGACGCGAGCGGTTCAGGAGCATGAGTAATCGGTCTGCCGACGACAATATAATCCGCTTTATTTCTAAAGGCTTCAGACGGGGTCATTATTCTTTTCTGGTCATCATGCCGGTTTTTTACAGCATTTTCTTTTCCTAAAGCGTTTTGTTTTTTTATATTATTTTCTTTTAGCCTGATGCCCGGGGTTATTGTTTTAAAATCTTCCCCAAACATTTTTTTAATGCTCAGAGATTCAAGAGGAGAACAGACGACGCCGTCAAGACCGGATTTTTCGGCAAGACCTGCGAGATGCAGCGCAATACTTTCGGCTATATTTTCCGGATATCCGTTATGAGCAGAATTGTCATGAAAATCAAAAACTTCTTTTATATCTTCTGAAGAAAAACTGGTCAGAACAGTAACGGCAAAAAGTTCAATTTTTTTGCCTGCCGTTTCCTGAGCTTCAGATAGACCTTTTTTTGCCGCTTTCATCATTTCTATTCCGCCGGAAGCATGCACGTTTATTATATCCGCACCTAACAATCCGGCTGATTTTACCGCATTATATACTGTATTCGGAATATCGTAAAATTTTAAATCCAAAAAAATTTTATACCCTGATTTTTTTAGAAATACCAGAATTTCATTGCCGCAATTTAAAAAAAGTTCCAGTCCAATTTTGTAAATATAAGCTTCTCCTTCAAGTTTGCCTATTAAAGTTTTGGCGTCTTCAATATTATTAAAATCTAAGGCTACTATTACTTTTTTTTTATAATCGTTGAACATATATTAATGTTATTTATGAGGACTAAGTTGGACTAAGTTATATTATCCGCAATGATAAAACTTGGCTTAACAAGATTTTTTCATTCGGCTAATATTATATTTCTGTAGAGTTTAATAAAAAAAATTATAAGCCCTCTCATTAAAATTCTTATATCAAGATTAATAATTCTTTAAAGTATTCCAGCTTTTTAAAAGTTCATAAGCAAACTTTAGCTGATTGTCTTTTTTAAAATACACCGGCAATGCATTCTGCTTTATTTCCTTTTTGATTTTCAGACTTTCCGGATTTTTAAAATGGTGCCTTAAATCAATTTCCCTTAATTTTGGCAAAGGTTTTACAAATATAAAATCTTTAGATGAATGAACGATAAAGTTAGGAGTAACTCCGGTATTTTGAATAGAAACATGATTCGGAAGAAAATAAAAAGCCGTAGTCAAACCCATGCCGGTACCCTCAGGCAAGTGATAAACTGTTTGTACGGAACCCTTTCCGAATGTTTTTGTTCCTATGACGACAGCCCTTTTATGAGCCTGAAGACTTCCGGATGTAATCTCCGCAGCGCTTGCAGTTCCAGCATTAACAAGCACCGCTATAGGATAATCCGGCTGTAAATGCTGCTGCAGAGCATAATATGTTTCATCCTGAGATTTAATTCTGCCTTTAGTGTAAACTATTACGCCTTTACTAATAAAATCGCTGCAGACTTTGACAGCTTGATTTAATAAACCTCCGGGGTTATTCCTTAAATCAATTATTAAGCCTTTAAGTCCGTGTTCTTTTTTATTTAATATGCTAAGCGCATTTAACAGCTGACTGTTAGTGTGAGCCTGAAAACTTGAAATCCTCACATAACCTATATGGTCAGGCATAACCATATATTTTACGCTTTTTAACAAAATACGTTTCCTTTCTATTATAAATGTTTTAGGTTTTTTAAAACCTTTTCTCATGATTAAAAGGTTGACTTTAGTGCCGGGCTTACCCTGAAGCAGTTTAACCGCTTTCATAATACCCATTTTGAAAGTCGATATTCCGTTAATTTTTTCTATAATATCCCCTGACTTGATACCTGCTTTGTAAGCCGGCGTACCGTCGATAGGAGAAATAATTACTATATGATTATTTCTTGATGAAATTTTTATTCCTATTCCGACAAATTCTCCGGTAGTTTCCTCTTTCATTTGTCTGAATTCGCTTTTAGTTAAAAAATAGGTGTGCGGGTCTAATGTTGCCACCATGCCTTCTATTGCACCGTAAATTAATTTTTTAGAATTTTCATTTTTAACATAATTCTTTTCTATTAAGGTATAGACTTTAGAAAACAGTCTGATATTCTTTAAAGCATCTGCAGATATATCTGCTTTTTTCAGATAATGCTGCGGTGTTTTTGCTGAAGCGGCATTTTTTATATATGTTTTTGTTTTAATAGTATTAACATTGCCTGCCGCATCAGAACTTACAGGAAATATTAACGGCAATATCGCAGCAAGAAAGAAAAACAGCAAAATATTTTTATTTTTCAATTAAATTCCTCCATATACCAATACTGATAATTACAACTTTTATTTATAATTTTATTTTTATTTTACGATTCTTATTTTTATTCTTATCTCTATGAATTTATTTTATAACATTATCCCTATAAATTTATTTTATAACAATAAATTTTATATCATGATGGCTTTTGCTTTTTATCTTATTTTTGATTTTATGAATCAATTTTATAACTTTCTTTCTCAAAAATCTACTGTTTTTATTATTTGTGCGAGATTCTTCAGTTTTCATTCTATTAATATTATTTATATAATTTTGCGAATCCGCAATAATTTTTTTTAATTTTAATTTTGATTCGGATAGACCGTCTATTTCTTTTTTAAGCTTCTTTCTTTCAAAAACTATTTCTTTATTAATTTTAGCAAATTTTTTATCGCGGTTTATCAATTTCTTCAATCTGTATTCTTCATGGTTAAGCAAATTTTTTAGAATATAATTAGAAATGACATAATTGCTATTTTTATCGGATAAGTTTATTATATCGGCATCTCTTTCTTCGTTTATTACAAAAATATCTTTCAAAAGCCGCGTAACGATAAAACCTGAATTTTTAATTTTTTTTTTCAATTTTTTTAATATTATATCCGTATATTTAATTTTATGATTTAATTTATTTGATTCTTTTTTCTTTTTTTCTAAATCTTTGTAAAGTCTATTTAACGATAATTTATATAATTTTAATTTATTAATTATCGATGATGAACTTTCATAAAATATATGCCTATGCTTAATAAACGGAGATGCGAACGCCGCAGATTTTGCCGTCCCTGTAAACAGTATAAAAAATACGGCTATAAATAAAATTCTTTTGAGTCTTTTTAATTGCATTTTTTAATAAGTTAGAAAAATTTTCTTGATGAAAAATAAGTTCCCAAAAAACCGGACAGTAAGGCAATAAAAAAAATAATAAGAACATCAAAGCCGTTCAAAAATATAATATTAATTTTAAAGAAAGAAAGAAATTTATTAAATTTATAATATATAAAGATATTAAATATAGCGGATAGCAAAATCAGCGATAAAATAAACGCTATCACCGAACCCATAGCGCTTTCTATATACATCGGAATTTTTATATAATTATTCGTAGCGCCTATCAGTTTTAATATTTCAATATCGTTTTGTTTTCTTAATATAATAAGTTTAATGGCGCTGTAAGAAACAAAAACGGACGAGATAAATAAAAACAGCAAAACAATAAATCCGATCATTTTAGTGAAAAAAACAAATTGATTTATTTTATCTTCCATAAGTTTGCTGTAATAAACAAATTTTATATGCCTCATAGATTTTAAACGCAGATATATATTAGACAGATATATTTTGCTTATATAATTCGGTTTAAAATATATTTTAATAATACGGGGAAAATACGACGGTTTAATCTTAGCTAAGATAGTTTTTATATTAGGCGTGTGTTTGAGCATAAATTTGTATGATAATTTATTGGAATAGTACTTAACTTTTTTCACGCCTTTAAATTTTTTTATTTTATTTATAATATTAGCTGCCGTTATTCTATTAGTGAGATTTGCTCCATTACTGTGCGTATTTTCTAAATTTTTTAAAAAAATTATCATGGTATTATTTTTTTCGAATGAAAGCATATAATTATAAATATTAATATAGCTGAGCATAAAAAAAAGCATAATAAAAAAAGAAAATGACATTATGCTTAAGGCAAAGATATTCCCTGCGATATTTGATTTAATATTCAAAAACGCTATTTTGATATAATTATTTAAATAATTAATTTTTTGTGATATCAATTACCCTTGCCCTTCCTAATTCAATTAAAGTTTTATCATGCGTTGCTATTATCATTGTCGTTCCTTTATTATTGAACGATTTTAATATATCTATTATAATTGATGCCGTCTCGAAGTCAAGGTTGCCGGTAGGCTCATCCGCAATAAGCACAGACGGATTCTGCACAAGGGCTCTTGCTATAGCAACCCTTTGCTGCTCGCCGCCTGAAAGACTCAGCGGATATTCGTCTTTCTTCTGGTATAATTCAACGGCTTTTAGAATTTCTGTAACGTTTTTAGCAATAATAGAACCTGAAACTCCGGAAATTTCAAGTCCAAGCGCCACATTCTGAAAAACGGTTCTGTTAATGAGAAGTTTGAAATCCTGAAAAACAAATCCGATTTTTCTCCTTAAAAAAGGAATTTGTTTAGGATGAATGGCGGAAATATCCTCATTAAAAACATTAATTTGACCGTGCGTCGGTTTTTCCATAGCAATTACCATCTTCATAGTGGTAGTTTTGCCTGCGCCTGACGGTCCGGTTATAAAGACAAATTCTCCTTTATATATATTGAAGGATAAATCCCTTAAAATATAATTTTTATCATAAGATTTATAAACATGCATAAATTCTATCAAAATAGTTAAACCTCTTATCTTATCTTATCTTATCTTATATTGTCTTATATTATTAAACTTTCTAGCCGCATCCAGCGGGTCTTCGGCTCCGGCAACGGCGCTTATAACCGCAACGCCTTTAATACCGGTGTTTATTATTGTTTCTACGTTGTCTAAGTTTATCCCGCCGATGGCTATAACCGGTATTTTTACGGAACGGCATATTTCTGCTAACATGTCAACGCCTATCGCTTTACCGGCATCCGATTTTGACGATGTATTAAAAACAGAACCTGCGCCGACATAGTCCGCACCTTCAGTTTCTGCTTTTTTGGCTTCGTCAGGATTTTTAACGCTGACGCCTGCAATTAATTGAGGATATATTTTCTTAATATAGGTCAGCGGCAAATCGTCGTCTCCGACGTGGACGCCATCAGCTCCTGAAAGAGCTGCTATATCAGCACGGTCATTAATAATTACGAGGGGTTTGTTTTCCTTGCAGCCGCATAAACTAAAAAATTTTATCAATTTAACCGCAATACAATACAAATCTTTACCGTTTATATTTTTATTTCTGAGCTGAAACAGAAAAGTTTCGCTCTTAACGGCAATACTGCCCAGATTAATAATTTCATCGGCGACATCTTCAGCGCTGCCGGTATATTCAGGGGTTATAATGTTCAATATGAATTGTTTATTAAAAGTATTCACTTTTAAAAATGACATAATTAATTTTATTTTTTTAAATATTTATTTAGTGTATAATAAAAATGAAAAATCAAGACTGAAAAATAATCTTAAAAAATACACATCGGTAATATGCCTCTTGGCAATACGATTGTATAATCTATTATTATATATAAAAAATTAATATATTACTATAATATAAATATACCTCAATCCTGCAATAGAAAATATTTATGTATTTCTTTGCTCGGTTAAGCAAAATATAAGGAAAAGGCGTCAGATTTTATTTTTATTGCATATGGAATAGTTCAATTAACAAAGAAAATATTTGCAAAAAAATTAATCTGACACCTTTTCCGAAACAGGCAGATTATTTTAAAATTGACAAACTGACCTTATTTATATTATAACAATACAATATTACAATATAAACTATTTTTAATTATTGTAAATTTTCCTTGACAAAAGTCATAGCTAAAAATAGAATAAAATATATTAAAGGAGGTGATTAATTTTGAAGAAGCTTACAGTGTTAATCGTAGGAATGTTTTTGGTTTTATCTACTTTAGCATTTTCCGGATGCGCCAAAAAAGCGGCTGCTCCCGCACCAAAAGCGCCTGCTGCGCCTAAAGTAGTAAAAAAGGCACCTATGGCACCTAAAAAAGTGGTTAAGAAAACAGCTAAAAAGACAGCAGCTAAAAAGACAGCTATGGTAGCTAAAAAGACAGTAACAGCTAAAAAGAAATAAGCTAACTTATTTTTATTAATTTATTTTTAAAAGTTTATGCCCATAATTTTTCATAAAAAAGTTATGGGCATTTTTTTAGAATATTGATTCAATCGAAGTCATATTTATATTTTTTTCTAAGACATCTGCTAATAATTCAAAATTATAATTTTTAACTTTTTTATAATGGAAATCATGGTGCCGGACGGTATTTTCATTAATAATTAAATTTTTATCACATTTATTTCTGCAATTTTTATCATTTTTATCATTTATTTTCTTTTTTACCAGAGCGGAAACTATAATATTTCTGAATATATCATTTTCAAACAAACCATGCACATAAGTTCCTATTAAAATATTGCCGCTATCTCGAGATATAGATATAATTCCTTTTCCTGTAAAATCACTGAATATTTCTTCCGTTACGATATTCGTTTCTTTTACGCCGGCAGTATTGAAGGTGAAAGACGACACCCCGTTATGTATTTCATAGCCGTCAAGCACTATCTCTTCATAGCGTTTATCTGTAAAAAAATCTAATTTATTATTTATTTTATACTTCCGGTTAAAAAGTATTTTTTCTTTTTTTATTACGGTTTCCATATCAAAAAAGCCGAAGCCTTCGATACTTGATTCTTGAGATTCCAGCCGCATAGGGTCATTTATGTCCTTTCCCATCATTTGGAAGCCGCCGCATATACCAACTATAATACTGTCTGAGTTATGACGATAATTTTTAATGCAGTTAAATAACCCATTTTTTTTAATTTTTTTTAAATCTGGAATAGTAGATTTTGTTCCGGGGATAATAATTATATCAAATTCGTTTAAATATCTTGCTACATCGGCATCCTGCACGGGTACATTTTTAATAAAAGACGCGTCAAATCTATCATCAAGAAAAAGAGGGTCAAATTCATTAAAATTTGAAATACTGTCTAAATACACTATTCCGATTTTAAACCTGCCGTTCTTATTTTTCCAAGTTTCAGATTTAAATTGTCTGAATCCGTGAGCTGTAAAATTATTCTTATCGGATATTATTTTTTTAATTCCGTCGTAGTATTCCAAACTCAGGCTGTCTTCAGCTTCTATATATAAATTCTCTATATACGGCACAACTCCTAAACATAAAATACCTATTTTTTTTTCTATTATTTCAATCCCCGGTTTAAGAATTGATACGTCTCCTCTGAATTTATTAATAACAAATCCTTTTATTAATTTTTTCCATTTATCCGGTAAAAGCATTATAGTACCGTAAATAGACGCGAATACGCCTCCGCGTTCTATATCCGCTACGAGTATCACGGGGATATTATAAATCTCGGCAAAACCCATATTCGCGACATCGGCGTCATAAAGATTTATTTCTGCGGGACTGCCTGCTCCTTCAATAATTACAATATCATTTTTATCTGACAGGTATTCAAAACTTTCTTTAATTATTTCGACAAATTGAGCTTTTTTAGAATTATACTCCTGAAAAGTCATATTGCCGAAAAATTTTCCGTTTACAATCAAATGCATCAGGTTATTTTCAGAAGGTTTTATTAAGATAGGGTTCATAAACTTTGTGGGTTTTATGCCGGCTGCTTCAGCCTGCATAGACTGAGAACGCGCAATTTCAAAGCCGTCATCCGTCACATAGCTGTTTAAAGACATATTTTGAGGCTTAAAAGGCGAACAGTTCAAACCTTTATTTGCAAAATAACGCAAAAAACCCGCCGTTATAGAACTTTTACCGGCGGAACTTGATGTTCCCTGAATCATAAAATATTTAGCGCTCATTAATTATTATTTTACAATTTTTATAATTATAAATAATTGGGGTTGACACCATATTGTTTTATTATTTTTTTCGCTCTATTTTTTTATTGTTCTTTTAACGCCGTTTCTTCTTCAGAAACGACCTTAAAAAAAATATCTACTATATTCGGGTCAAATTGCGTCCCTGAACATTTTTTTATTTCAAGCAGCGCTTTTTCTTTAGGCATAGCTTTTCTATAAGGACGGTCAGTGGTCATAGCGTCAAAAGTATCTATAACAGCTATAATTCTTGAGCCTACCGGTATCGAATTGCCTCGCAATCCCTCAGGGTATCCTTTTCCGTCGTATCTTTCCTGATGATGTAGAACAATATTTGCTACAGGAGCTAAAAATTTTATCTTTTTTAATAAATTAAAACCTATTTCAGGATGTTTTTTTATTTCTTCATATTCTTCATCGGTAAGTTTGCCTTGTTTATTTAAAACAGAATCTCTTATACCGATTTTACCGACATCGTGCAGTACTGCGCCATATTTTATATCCCTTATAGCAGTTTCGCTTAAACCCAATTTTGAGGCTATTAATGTCGCATATTCTACAAGCCTGTCTCCATGGTTTTTAGTATATTCATCCCTTGCTTCTATCGCTTCGGACATAGAATTAATAGTTTCAAAATGCGCTTCTTCTACCGCATTAAGACTTTCGGCATTTGACAGCGCCACTGCAATGATGTCTGAAACAGCCGATAAAAAATCTAAGGAGTCTATCAAACCGGCAGCATTGTTTGGCTTATTATTTGCATATTTCTTTTTATGCTCGCCGTGATTATCTTCTTTTTGCAAGTTTTCATTTTCAAGACTATTCTCATTTAAAAGAAAAATAAATCCAATAAAATTTTTTTCCGTTTTAAGTGGAATTATTATCTCGCACAGCTCAAACAAATCCTTAAAAGATTTATCATTTTTTTCTTTTCTGCTTTCTTTTTTGTATATATTTTTACTGCCGTTATTTTTATTGCAGTATGCTGATGCTGCGCCGTTCTTGTTATAATTGTTATCATAATTATCGACTTCGAATGAGGAAATTATTCCTGCGCGTTCAAAAATATTTTCATTAAGATTTCTGATGACGGGTTTAAAAATTTTTAGACAGTTTAAACATAATTCTTCCCCCGCAACGAATGAGGACGGCAAAGTAATAAATTGTGGCGGCGGCGCCGGTTTGCCGTCAACATTTTCGGTTTTGCCGAAAGCATACGTCGTAGCTTCTTCAACGTCATTGCGGCTGAAATTTCTATTATCTACTATGCTTTCCGCTTCGCGTGTTTTACCTTGTTCTCTTATATACAATTTTAATAATTTGAGGCGCAAACTTCTAAAATAAGGACATTCAGTGCATTTAGAGAGAATTATATCTGATTTTTCGCATTTGCAAAGGTTTGAAATTTCGTTAATATGCGCGCATTGAAAATTTGGGGACGTGTAACATTGCAGTGTGCTGTTATATAATTCGCATTCCGGTTTACTGCAATTAAAAAATTCATAGCAAAATTTATTCTCTTCTTTATCCACAAAATATACTGCGGCTGCGCTTACGCCGGTAAATTCTATTAATTTATCTGCGCTTAAGCTTAAAATGTTCGATAAATCCAGCGAGGACGATACTAAGTTGGATACTGAAAGAAGAGTGCCTATTTTTTCATTCTGCTGTTTTTGATTAAGATATAAAAAATTTGCATTTTCAAATAACGTAGAATTATAGATAAATATTCCGCCTATCAAGGCGATAAAATTACCGATTTCTTCATCCTGTTCGGAAAATTCGTAAATATTTTCAGAATAAATATTAAGAGCTCCCAGCACAAGCGGTCCGGCAAAAATAGGTATGCTCAGAAGAGACGTCATTCCTGAAAACTGTTTCTCAACTTCATAGTAAGCATCGGTTAAATTTTCTTTAAAATCTTTAATAACAATGGGTTCGCCGTTTTCAATAACGGAACCGATTATGCTTTCTCCAATATTTAGCGTAAAATCTTCTTTTATAAATTGATTTTTTTTATAGTATTTTACGCAATCTATTTTATCCGATAATTCCGGACCTCCCGGTTTAGTGAGTTCATCATTAACAACAAATATTGTAATTAAATCGCTTTTTATAAATTTTGAAGCAGTTATGGCAATTTTTTCATAAACATCTTCCTTTGAATTTTTTGACAATAAATCTTTGGACATAAAATATGCAATTTCAGGAAATTCTACCATAATCAGCCTTTATTTACCCTATCTATGTTTATCCATTTTTTAATTCTTTCTTCCCTTATAATATCCGGTTTTTTATTTTTTAAATCGTTTATAGTTTCTATTATTATATTTTTTAAACCGGCAGCCGCATCAAGTTTATTTCTATGCGCTCCGCCCGGAGGTTCCTGTATTATTCCGTCTATAATACCCAAACCGAGTAAGTCTTTAGAGGTAAGTTTAAGCGCATTTGCGGCGTCTTCGGTTTTAGATATGTCTTTATATAAAATAGAGGCGCATCCCTCGGGAGATATTACGGAATACATAGAATATTCGAGCATAAAAACTTTATCTGCAGCTCCGAAAGCAAGCGCTCCTCCGCTTCCTCCTTCGCCTATTATTATAGCTATGACGGGCACTTTTATATTAAGCAGCGTGTAAATTGAACGGGCAATAGCTTCAGATTGTCCTCTTTCTTCAGCTCCGAGTCCCGGGTACGCACCTGGAGTATCTATGAAGGTTACGACTGGAATTAAATATTTTTCAGCGAGTTTAAAAAGTCTTTGAGCTTTTCTGTAACCTTCAGGGTTAGGCATACCGAAATTCCTCTGCATTTTATCTTTAGTCGTTCTTCCTTTTTGATGCCCGACTACAAGAACTCTTTGCGGTTTTGACGCAGCATTGTCTTTTTTGATAAATCCGAATCCTCCGACAACGGCTCTGTCATCCATAAACGCCCTGTCTCCATGCATTTCTATAAAATTATCGGTAATAATATCTATATAGTCTAAAGTGTGGGGTCTGGAAGGATGCCTAGAAAGCTGAGCAATCTGCCAGCTATTTAAATTTTTAAATATTTCATTTATAAGCTTGTCTCTTTTAAGTTCAAGGTTTTTTATTTCTTCGTCCGCATTCGCCGTACTGTTGATATTAAATGTTTTCAGTTCTTCTATCTTATTTTCAATTTCGCCTATCGGTTTTTCAAAATCTAACAAGTATGCTGCCATAATTTTTACAGTATATTTATTTTAATTTATAAATTATTAATAAGATATTTTATATTAGATTATTCTTATGCTTTGCGCAATATCTGTTTTTCTCAAAGCTTCTATATCAACTAATATATCATCATTTAGTTTTATCTCGATATTTTTTGCCTTTATTAAAACCTTTGATGTGCCGCTGCAATTTATAAATCCGATTTTTAGCCGATTTATGAAATTTTTAAATTCTTCTTTGTTTTTATCATATATATTTTGCGGTGAAATTTCAATAACACATAGCTTATTGCTGTCAATATTATTAATGTTTTTATTATTGTTATTTTTACTATCGTTAATGCTATTATTATTTTTATTAATACTATTGTCATTTTGCGCATTCTTTAAGCTTTTATTGTTTTTAATAATATAACTGTCTAATAAATCGATTGTATCCCCGATAATTTTAATATTATAATCGCGCGCGTCAAAATCTGCATCGTCAGTAAAATTTTTGCTATCTTTATATTCATTTTCGCTATTTTCACTATCTTCATAAGAACTATTATTTTTTTGCACGGCAGAATCTTTTTTTGATGCAGCCGAACTTATCTGGTCAGACGACTCGTCAACCCTGCCTGAAATAACCACCGGTTCCGAAGTGTTGAATATATTTTCATATTTTATATAATTTTTAGGAAAAAAAACAACTTCAACCGATACATCCGCATCGCTTAAAACAAATGACGCCATTTTTTCATTATTTCTAGTATTATGCACCTTCAGCTGATTGACAATCCCGCATAAAACATACTTTTTTTTATCATTTCGATTATATTTTTGTTTATAATTCAGATTTTTCACGACGTCCCGATTAGACCCGCTGCCGTCATTATTTTTATCATCGCCCGCGCTTGCATTTAATACACATTCTTTTATAAAAGATGAAATGGAATAATCAGTAATAAGACTTATTTTTTCTTCATAACCGTCTAAAGGATGTCCTGAAATATAAAAGCCTATCGCTTCTTTTTCATAAGCTAAAATCTCTTTCTTGTCATACTGAATTGCTGCTGCATCTTCAGCAGATAGGATATCCTCATTAAACCCTTTGCTCCAACCGCTATTAAACTTATTAAATGAAGAAGAAAAATGTCCGTCATCCGATTCCATATTAAACAGCAGCGGCAATTCAAACTGATCAGATGATTTCTTTTGTCTAATAGAAGCGGCTTCCTGCATTACCTGTTCCAATTTTTTAAGCATGCTTCTTCTTGTTTCATAGCCGTTAATATCTAAGGCTCCGCTTTTAATTAGATTTTCTATAGTTCTTTTATTAACTTTTCTGGTATCTACCCTTGAACAAAAATCAAGTAAATCCTTATAGTTACCGTTTTCTCTTTCAGATAAAATGGATTCGATAGCCGCGTCTCCGACATTTTTTATTGCTCCCAGTCCTATCTGTATAACATTTTTTTCGTTTAGATCAACTGCTGCAGAGACAATATCTGCGGCATATTTTGACGCATTTTTAATTAAATTTTCTTTAATATCGGGATGATTCTTCAGCGGTAAAACGGTAAAATGTTTTGTAGAATAATTTACGGAAGGCGCAATTATTATTGATTGATTAGATTCATTAATTATTTTTGCAAGTTTATCCGTATTTGACATTTCGCTTGAAAGCAATGCGGCAATAAAATAATCTGGATAATTAGCCTTAAGATATGCAGTCATATAAGCTACAAGAGCATATGCGGCAGAATGGGATTTATTGAAACCGTATTCTCCGAATTTTGTTATAAGCGAAAATATTTTTTCGGAAATGCTATTGTCGATATTATTATTTTTGCATCCTTCTATAAATTTGTTCCTCATTTTTTCAATAAGTTCTGCATTTTTCTTACCTACGCCTTTTCTTAAAACATCGGCGTCGCCCATGGAAAAGTTAGCTAATTTAATAGCAATCTTCATTATCTGTTCCTGATATAATATTACGCCGTATGTTTCTTTAAGAATATCCTCTAATAGCGGATGCAGATATTTAATTTTTTTAACGCCGTTTTTAGCTTTAATAAAATCATCAACCATGCCGCTGCCGAGAGGACCAGGTCTGTATAACGCCACAAGAGGGATAATATCTTCAAGCGATTTTGGAGCCAGCTTTAAAAGCAATTCTTTCATTCCAGAACTTTCAAGCTGAAAAACACCTGTCGTATCACCGCTTGAAAGAAGTTTAGATGTTTTTAAATCTGCTAAATCTATATTATAAATATCAAATTCTTCTTTTATGCCGTTATTTTTATTTGCTTCATTAATAAGATTTATAGCTTCTTTCATGACGGTTAAAGTTTTAAGACCTAGGAAGTCGAATTTTATAAGACCTATTTTTTCAACGCCTTCCATAGTATACTGGGTTGTAACAACATCGCCGTCTTTAGAGCCTTTATACAGAGGCAGATATTCATTAAGCGGTTTATTTGCTATAACAACGCCTGCGGCATGGGTCGAAGCATGCCTGGTAAGACCTTCAAGTTTTTTTGCTATTTCAATCAACTTTTTTACTTTATCGTCGTTCTGTATCATCTCCCTCAGCTTAGGCTCCTCTTTTATAGCTTCGTCAAGAGTTATCTTAAGCGTATTAGGTATTAGTTTTGCAATTTTGTCCACGTCGCTGTACGGCATATTTAAGGCTCGTCCGGTATCCCTGATGACGCCTTTTGCAAGCATTGTTCCGAAAGTAATTATTTGCGAAACATTGCTTTCTCCATATTTTGCAGCAACATATTTTATAACTTCGTCTCTTCCGTTAATGCAAAAATCGCTGTCTATATCAGGCATACTTATTCTTTCCGGATTTAAAAACCTTTCAAACAGCAAGTCGTATTTTATCGGGTCAATATCTGTAATTTTTAAACAATATGCGACTAAACTTCCGGCTGCAGAACCTCTTCCGGGTCCGACAGGAATATCGTGTTCTTTTGAATATTTGATAAAATCGGAAACTATTAAGAAATATCCTGCAAACTTAGACTTTTTTATTACGTCTATTTCTCGCTCCAATCTCTGTCTGTATTCTTCTATGCGCGGTTTATAGACCTCTTTGCTGTTTATTCTTTCTTCAAATCCTTCTCTGGCGTCATGTTCAAACAATTCTTCCATATTTTCGCTATTTTCAGCAGCAGGAATGCCGTCGCCGTTAACAGCCGATATTGATGATATATTATTAGCGCTATCTGCGCTAATATTAGCAACTTTCTTTGGTTTGTAAGCCGGAAAATGAAATTCGCCTAATTTGAAATTGAAATTAATTTTATCGGACAAATCGGCAGAATTTGTTAAAACGGATTCGGGATAATCCGAAAATGCATCATACATTTCATGTGCAGACTTGAAATAAAGGTCTTTGGTCGTAAATCTCATCCTGTCTTTATCATCTACTTTTTTACCGGTCTGTATGCATAATAAAATATCGTGAGCCTCATAATCTTCTTTTAATAAATAATGGCAATCGTTTGTCGCAACCACAGGTATGGAATATTTCTGTCCTAATTCAAGCAGTACTTTATTTATAATATTTTGTTCTTTAATTCCATTTTCCTGGACTTCCAGATAAAACCTGTCGTTATTAAAAACTTTAGAAAAAAATTGAACGCTTTTAACGGTTTCTTCAACATTTCCGGATAAAATTTTTTGCGGAATTTCGCCTTTAAGACAGGCGCTTAAAGCAAAAAGCCCTTTGTTATATTCCTGCAAAATTTCCTTGTCTATGCGCGGTTTATAGTAAAACCCTTCTAAATAAGCTTTTGATACAAGTTTGCATAAGTTTTTATATCCTTCGTCGTTCATGGCAAGAAGAATCAGATGATAAGAATGTTTCTCATTCTGATTTTTAGCAAACCTCGAACCTGGAGCAACATATACTTCGCATCCTATGATAGGTTTTACTCCTTTTTTTACTGCTTTTTCATAAAACTCCAGCGCTCCGAACAAATTGCCGTGGTCGGTAATGGCAACGGAAGGCATATTAAATTCTATAGATTTATTTATTATATCGTCTATTTTATTTGCGCCGTCAAGCAGACTGTACTGCGAATGAAGATGGAGATGCGCAAATTTTAAAGCCGCTGCCGCTTTGTTTGCGGCATCTGGAACCTTTACTGCGGCAGGGTTTTCGTTATTAGCTTTAATTACGGCGATGTCCATTTTTTTATTTTTATTTTCGTTTATATCGGTTATACTAAGTTTTAATTTATAATCGATAATATTAATTACTATATAAGTTTTAACATATCGATTTTTATTTAATTTATATTTATTATTATTTAATTATAATATATTTACCGCTATCTGTCTCATCTTATACACTTATTGTTTTTTTGCTGCTTCGCTCTTTTTACTCCCACTCGATAGTCGAAGGCGGTTTTGAAGATATATCATAAACGACTCTGTTGACACCTTTGACTTCGGATATGATTCTTGAAGATATCTGTCTTAATATTTCATAGTCCAATTTTGCAAAATCTGCTGTCATCCCGTCCAAAGACGTCACTGCCCTTATAGCGATTAAAGATTCATAACTCCTTTTGTCGCCCATAACGCCGACTGTTTTAACCGGAATAATTACCGGAAAAGACTGCCATATTTTGTTATAAAGGTTATTTTTTTTAATCTCTTCGGCTACTATTGTATCGGCTTTTCTCAACATTTTCAAACTATTCTCTGTAACTTCGCCTATAACCCTTATTGCAAGCCCGGGTCCGGGGAAAGGCTGTCTTTCCGTTATCGCATCCGGAATATTTAGTTTTTTGCCTATTAAACGGACTTCATCTTTGAATAATTCTCTCAGCGGTTCTATCAGCTTAAAATTAAATTTTTTTGGGAGTCCGCCGACATTATGATGACTTTTGATTATGCTTGAAGAACCATAAACGGGGACGGATTCTATAACATCCGGGTAAAGGGTCCCCTGAACTAAAAATTTTGCGTTTTTTATTTTATCAGCTTCTTTTTCAAAAATATTAATAAATAATTTTCCTATGATTTTTCTTTTTTTCTCAGGGTCGCTTATGCCTTTTAAGGCGCTTAAAAATATTTTTTCGGCTTTTACCAATTTTACGTTTAAAGATAAATTTTCCTTATAAAATTTAAAAACATCCCTTGCTTCATTTTCTCTTAAAAGACCGTTATCTACAAAAATGCAGACAAGTTTATCGCCTATTGCCCTGCTTACTAATACTGCCGCTACAGTAGAATCTACGCCGCCTGATAATGCGCATATGGCGGCATTATTACCGTTAGTATCGGGAGATATTTCCGTTTTAATTTCTTTAATCTTGTCTTCAATGAAATCTGATAACTTCCAATTTTTTTTAACTTCTGCAATATCAAATAGAAAATTATTTAATATTTTATGTCCGCATATTGTATGCGCAACTTCAGGATGAAATTGAAGACCGTATATTTTTTTTTCCTCATTTTCGAAAGATGCGATATTGCCGTTTTCAGTTTTTGAGGTAATAATAAAATCATTCGGAGGCGAAACTATTATATCGCCATGACTCATCCATACCGGATCATCATCGCCGCATCCGGCAAATAATTTGCTTTTTTTTGCAATTTCCAGTTTTGAATAACCGTATTCTCTGTTTTTTGCGGGTTTTACTTCACCGGATAATAAATAGGCGATAAGCTGCATGCCATAGCATATACCGAGAAAAGGCACATCTATTTTAAATATTTCATTTGATATTAGAGGCGCGCCTTTATCGTAAACAGAAGATGGACCGCCGGAAAGAATGATGGCCGCCGGATTAAAATCTTTTATTTTTTCTATCCGGCTTGAAAAAGGATATATTTCGCAGTAAATACCGCTTTCTCTGACTTTTCTCGCTATAAGCTGCGTATATTGCGAACCAAAATCTATTATTAATACTTTTGACGAATTTACCTTCATGTTTTATTATAATTTATTTTATAAGATATAATTTTTTTATTTATTTTATTTATAGAATATTATACAGGCTGCAATCAATCAAGTCTGTAATTTGGCGCTTCTTTAGTAATTATAACATCATGCACATGGCTTTCTCTCAGTCCGGAAGAGGTAATTTTCATAAATTTTGTTTTTGTTCTCATTTCTTCTATTGAATGTACGCCGGAATATCCCATGCCTGCCCTTAATCCTCCTATTAGCTGATGTATAGTTTCCGATAAATTACCCTTATAGGGAACTCTTCCTTCAATTCCTTCAGGTACGAACTTAGATTCTTCGTTCTGGTGAGACTGAAAATATCTGTCCTTAGAGCCGTTAACCATAGCGCCTAATGAGCCCATTCCTCTGTAAACTTTATAACTTCTGCCCTGATAAATTATAGTTTCTCCGGGACTTTCTTCGGTTCCCGCAAAAAGATTACCCATCATAACAGAATTTGCTCCGGCTGCCAGAGCTTTGCAAATATCTCCTGAAAACTTAATACCGCCGTCAGATATGACGGGAATACCATATTTTTCATAAATTAAAGAACATTCCATAACCGCCGAAAGCTGAGGAACGCCGACGCCTGCAATAATTCTGGTAGTGCATATAGAACCGGGTCCGATTCCTACTTTAATTGCGTCTATTCCGGCTTTCGCAAGCGCTTCAGCAGCATCGTAAGTAGCAATATTACCGGCAATTAATTCACAATTAAAATTCTTTTTTATGTATTTTATCATATCTATAACACCTTTGGAATAGCCGTGAGCAGTATCTATAACTATGGCATCGGCTTCGGCCTCAAGCAGAGCGGCGACTCTTTTTTCCGTTTCTTTTGAAGTTCCAACCGCGGCAGCGGCTCTCAGTCTTCCAAGCGAATCTTTGCAGGCGCTGGGATATTTCTTAATTTTCTCTATGTCTTTAATAGTTATTAGACCTTTCAAATTATAATTTTTATCGACTACAAGAAGTTTTTCTATTTTTCTTTCGTGCAGTATCTTTTTAGCTTCTTCCAGCGTAGTGCCGACCGGTACTGTTATGAGATTTTCTTTAGTCATAATATTTTCTATTTTTTCGTTTGTATTCTCTACAAATCTTAAATCCCTATTAGTCAAAATCCCTACAAGTTTTTTGTCCATTACTACCGGCAAACCTGAAATCATATATTTTTTCATTAAATCCAAGGCATGAGAAACTGTTTGCTCGGCAAAAACAGTAACAGGATTAGTTATCATACCGCTTTCAGATTTCTTAACTTTATCCACTTCTGTTTTTTGTTCTTCAACGGTCATATTTTTATGAATAACGCCTATGCCGCCTTCTCGGGCAATAGCTATTGCAGTTCTTGATTCTGTTACCGTGTCCATCGCAGCGCTCACAAACGGTATGCTTAAATTGATATTTCTGGAAAATTTTGTTTTAATATCCACATCTTTAGGTAAAATATCAGAATAATCAGGCACAATTAAAACGTCATCAAAACTTAATGCTTCTTTAATGATATTTTTCATATGATTCCCTCTAAATTTTTTTATGATTAAATTTATTTGCTTTCGGAAAAGGTGTCAGACACCTTTTCTTTTCAAATTTTTATACTTAGATATCTGCTATAGATTTATCATAAGTTATAAGTCCTTCAAGCAGACTGCATTCAGAATCTGTTATATGCGAAGCGTTAAAAAAATCCATACTTTTTAGACAGATTGCGGTGCCTGCAATTACCAAATCTTCCCTTCCATGCTCAATACCTGTTATATTATATCTTTCTTTATTATCGGAGCTGCAAAAAATTTTATATATATTCTTAATATTTTCTCTATTTATTTTATAACCGTGGATTTTTTCTCTGGAGTAATCTTCAAGCTGCATATCGACCATAGCAATAGTCGTTATCGTGCCGGCAGTGCCTAAAAGACTCAGAGGCTGCCGAAAATTATATCCTGAAGTTAATAAATCATTCTTCAAAATATTTATGCTATTTTCTATATACAACTCCATATTTAATATTTCATCCGGTTCAGGCGGGTCAGATTTTAAAAATTCTTCTGTAAGATGAATAGCTCCGATGTTAATACTTTTTTTCCATAACGGCAGACCGGCTTTGCAGCAGATATATTCGGTAGAACCGCCGCCTATGTCAATAGCGTAAAAATCTTTCAATCCGTCGAAACAATTTTCTATGCCGGATAACGTAATTTCAGCTTCTTTTTCACCGTCTATTATATTGACTTTAATACGAAACTCGTCATATATTTTATGTGCTACGGCTTGTCCGTTCGGGGCGTCTCTCATAACGCTTGTGCCTGTTGCAATGACATCTTCGGGATTTATATTATAACGGCGGATGACGCCGGAGTAATACGCCAATACTTTCATTGCCCTATCGATAGCAGATTGATTAATGATCCCTGTCTTTTTAAAATTTTCTCCGAGTCTGACAATTTTCATATCGACAAACAGAGGTCTCAGAACGTCTTTTTTTGATTCTGCGATAATGCATCTTACTGTGTTGGTTCCAATGTCTATTGCAGCAAACATTATATATACCCTGTAATAAATATAATAAACACCGTAATATCAGGTTGTTGCCGTTAACAGCGGCGAAGTCCGGTTAAATATTTTGTTCGCCCGCCGCTACAATTTTTTTAATTAGCGGGCAAATGCCTATTTTTTCATTTTTTTATCGCAATAATTAAAATATTTATTATTATAATCTTATAATAATGCTATCTCAAAGTTACCTCAAACTTTTTTTGACTTAATTACTGTCGTTCCTGTAATTTTTAACATAGTTTATATAATTTTGAGCGGATGAACTTATTGATTCTATATCTTTTTGCGTAAGACCTTTTTTTACAATACCGGGAACTCCCGCGACAAGACTGCCTTCCGGAACAACAAAACCCTCTTTTATAACCGTGCCGGCTGCTATTATGCAATTATTGCCTATTACTGCTCCGGTTAAGACTATCGCTCCGATTCCTATTAAACAATTATCTCCTATAGAACACCCATGCAGGTTAACGCTATGACCTACGGTAACGTTATTTCCTATAATTAGAGGTCCGGTATCGTGCTGGACATGCAGAACGCTGTTATCCTGAATATTTGTTCTTTCGCCTATTTTTATATAATTTACGTCCCCTCTTATAACCGAACCGTACCAAACGCTTGAATCTCTTTTGATTTCAACGTCGCCTATTATTGTTATATTGTCGCAAAGATAAACAGAATCGTGAATATTTGGAATTTTATTTAAATAACTGCTAATAATCATTTATAATCCTCCATTTTTATTATATTATATTATATATAACGGCTAAGGTAAATTTAAAAAATTATTTTCTGTTTTTATTTTAATTAATTTAAATTTAAAAAATTATTTTCTGTTTTTTTCTGTTTTTATTTTTAATATAATAATCAATTATAATTTATACTATGGAACTAAATAAAATAAAAGAAATATTGCAAACAGGCCTTTCAGAAGAAAACTTAATATTGCTTCTGCCTGAAATTATTATAAATTTAGAGATAGACCCTTTCTTGATATATACTTTAAGGTCGGTATTTTTAGATATAATTTCGCTTTATGAAGAAACCGGAAAATTAGAGCCAGTTCAATCGCAAAATAATAATAAAGTAAGCAGTATATCTAATTTTATAGTTAAACAAAAAGCTAACGCTTATTTAAAAGATACTATTATAAAAATAATAGACCTCGTCATAATAGATGCTCCTCTAGAAATAAAATACAAGGAAGCGACGCTGCTCATCACCAATTTGATAGATTTAGAGTTTAAAGAACTTTAAATTAATCAGAATTATGGACAGACGCCATTTTTTCGTAGATTAATACTAATAAAGAATTGACCCCAACTTCACCGCTTTTATTATTCTAAAATTATAACCCATTAATATTATTACATTTTATTTTTTATTTTGCAGCCCCCATAAGCATTTTTTATTGCCCATAAATATAGTAATGCTGCTGATAATTATGATGAATTTGGATTAGATAGCCTAGTTTATTTGTCTGATTAAGCCTGTCGCCGTAACGTAACGCTCCATAACTGCGGTTAAGGTTAATAAGCTATGTAAGCTATCTAAACTATGCGAATTATATTAATTCTTTTGCTATTTCTTTTGCTATCCTTTTTGCTTCCAGCACATCGCCGATATTATCTATTTCAAAAGTGATATGCCTTTCCATAACCTCTTTTACTTTCTCGGCAATTCCCGTAAAATTAATATTTCCTTCAAGAAATTTTTTTACAAAAAATTCATTAGCTTCGCTGAAAACACACGGCATACTTTTTTTTATTTTTAATGCATTTCTTGCAAGCAGAATGAAAGGAAATTTTTGCAAATCCGGTTCAAAAAATTGCAGGCTGCCTATTTTAGTGATATCAATAGAATTCATTAATCCGTTTAATCTCTCCGGATAAGACAACGCATAACCTATGGGTCCTTTCATATCAGCATCGGCAAGTTGAGCCAGTATTGTTCCGTCATGGAATTCAACCATAGAATGAATAACCGCCTGCGGATGAACGACAACATCAATGGCATTTTCCTCAACGCCGAATAAATAATGCGCTTCTATTATTTCCAGCCCTTTATTTGCCAAAGTAGATGAATCGATAGTGATTTTTTCACCCATTTTCCATTTAGGATGGTTTAAAGCCATTTCTTTTGTAACGCTGCTTAATTTTTCATATTCAGTATTAAGAAAAGGACCGCCCGAAGCGGTTAAAATAAGTTTCTTTAAATCTTTTTTAAGACCGCAGCTTAAACATTGAAAGATAGCGGAATGTTCCGAATCTACCGGAATTATCTTGGAATTTGTTTTTTTTGACAGTTTTATGAGAATATCGCCTGCGGTGACCAGAGATTCTTTATTTGCAAGAGCTATATCTTTTCCCGCAAGTATAGTGTAATACGAGGCTAAAAGTCCGGAAGAACCGCTTATAGAATTAAGAACAATATCTATGCCGTCCGATTCAATTATTTCCTTTAAATCTTTATCTTCATGAAATACGGCGGCATTTACAAAATTTTTTTTAAAATATATTCTTGCGTTTAACGCCTCATTTTTATCAGAAATAAAACAATATTCAGGTTTTAGCTTTATAGCCTGTTCTAATAAAATTTCAGAATAATGACCCGCAGAAATTGCATTTACCTTAATCTTATCAGGATATGACAACGCTACTTCCACGGCTGCCCTGCCTATTGAACCTGTTGAACCTGCTATAAATATTTTTTTTAAATTAGAGATGGGAGCCATTGCCGTTAAATTCCGTTTTATTTTAATTATTGTTGTTTGATTGTTTTATTCCCTATCCATATATATCATATCTGTCATATCATATTCATATCATATCTATCTATCTATTATTGCTTAGTGCTATTTATTGTTAGTTAAAGTAAGATAAAAAACCATATAATAAAAAACAGGCGCTGATAAAATTAAACTGTCTATCCTGTCAAGTATGCCGCCGTGACCCGGGATAATACGTCCTGAATCTTTTTTACCGGCAATTCTTTTAATGAGAGACTCGGCTAAATCGCCGAACATTCCGGCAATGGCAGCCATTCCGGCAATAAAAATATATATTAAAATATTTGCCTGTTCAAAATTATTACCTGCTAAAATTTTAAAAATAATTGCTGCGCCGATAGCTCCGGTAAAACCGCATATAGCGCCTTCGACCGTTTTCTTTGGACTTAAAGACGGATATAAAAGATGTTTTCCGAAATGCCTGCCGCCATAATACGCAAATATATCAGAAGCCCATATTATAACGAACAGAAGCAGCAATAGCAGTCTGCCTTCAGTTAAATTAAATATTTTCACGATAAATGATAAAAAAAAGCCCGCATAGACAATAGAAAATATATCTAAATAAATACTGCGCCCGTTTTCTGAATTAAAGAATAAAACATTTTTCAGCAGCAATAAAAAAGATGACGCAAAAAAAACGGGAATAAATAAACTTGCAGGCAAAAAAATATTTGAATAGGCTACGACAATAGACAATAAGGCAGGAATGATAAAAAAATCCGGTTTATTTAAATCCTGAATCAAAAACAATTCATACGAAGAAATTGAAATTAATACTGCGCAAATAAAAAAAAATCCTGCGCTGTTAAGCAAAAAAATAGATAGAATAATTAAAATACCGAATGCTATGCCGGCGATAAATCTTTTAAAATCAAACTTTAATTTTCCCAAATCTCCTAATCCTTTTTTCGTAATTTTTAAGAGCGGATATTAGATTTTTTCTGCCAAAATCAGGCCACATCGTTTTGGTAAAATATAATTCGGTATATGCTATCTGAAAAAGTAAAAAATTGGATATCCTTTCTTCTCCTCCGGTTCTGATTAATAAATCAGGGTCTGGGATATTTTTAGTATAAAGATAGGAAGAAAAAATATCATCATTTATTGAATCTAAGTTTTTGAGTTTGCCTTTTTTGAAATCTAACGCTAATTTAGCGGCAGAATTTATTATTTCTTCACGAGCACCGTAGCTCAAAGCCAATACTAAAAAAATATCGCTATAACCGGATGTTTTATCTATGGCGTCTAAAATATTTTTTTTAGCCGAATAGGGAATTTTTTCAATATTTCCTATAATGTTAAAATTTATTTTATTTTTAATGAGCATAGGAAGTTCATTTGAAATATACTGCTCAAGAAGGTGCATTAAAGAATCTACTTCTTTTTTTGGTCTCTGCCAATTTTCTGATGAAAATGCAAAAACCGTAAGATATTTAATTCCGAATTCTAATGAGGATTTCAGTATATTTCTTAGTGCATCAATTCCTTTAATATGCCCTTCTATCCTGTCTAAATTTCTTCTTTCCGCCCATCTTCCGTTACCGTCCATTATAATTGCAATGTGACGCGGCAAATTATCAAATATAATTTTTTCTTTCATTAAATTTCCATAATATCTTTTTCTTTAGCTTTTGTAATTTTCGTTATCTCTTCTATATAAGAATCCGTTATCTCCTGAACTTTCTTCTGCAGTTTAAATGATTTATCTTCTTCTATCGCTTTTTCTTTTTCGGCAGATTTTATTTTATCGTTGGCAGCGCGTCTGATGTTGCGCAGCTCCTGCTTCATGGATTCTAACATCTTGCTGATTTGCTTATTGATATCTCTTCTTCTTTCTTCGGTAAGCTGCGGAATAAGTATTGTAATACTTTTGCCGTTATTTGAAGGATTTAACGATGGATCGTGTTTTTGTATAGCCTTCTCTATACTTGCAAGCGAACTTATATCATATGGATTGATCATGATAGTTCTGCTTTCCGGAATAGAAACGGTTGCTAGCCGGATTAACGGAGACAGTGCTCCAAAATACTCAACTTTAACATTGTCTACTAATGCAGCCGATGCTCTGCCGGTTCTAATTCTGGAAAGCTCATTCCTATAAGCTTCTACAGCCTTAATCATATCTTTCGTCAGTACCGAAATTAATTCATTTTCGTCCATAGAATCATTCCTTTAAATAAAAAATAAATGTCTGAAATATTAATTACTTCTTTTGTCAGAATTTAATATAAACGTCTTATGCGTTAATTGTTTCTTCTGTCTCAAATTGTTTTACTATTTAATTATTTAAATTTTTAGCGATAATTGTCCCTATAGATTCATTTCCCTTTACGACATTCAGCAAATTGCCCGCCGTTAATAAATTAAATACGATAATCGGCAGATTGTTATCCATACACATTGAAATCGAAGTTGAATCCATAACTCTCAAATTTTTGTTTAAAACATCTATGTACGATAATTTTGAAAACTTAAGAGCATTCTTATGAAGCAGCGGGTCCATATCGTAAACTCCGTCAATTCTTGTAGCCTTTAATATAACATCTGCATGTATTTCCATTGCCCTTAAAGATGCAGCAGTATCAGTCGTAAAATAAGGATTGCCGGTTCCAGCGCCGAAAATAACGACTCTTTTTTTCTCAAGATGTCTTATAGCTCTCCGCCTTATATACGGTTCTGCAACCTGCTGCATTGTTATTGCGGACTGAACCCTTGATATAACGCCTATATCTTCCAATCCTGCCTGCAGCGCAAGCGCATTAATAACGGTTGCAAGCATGCCCATATAATCGGCTGAAGATCTTTCTATCCCCAACCCTTTAGACGACTGGCTAAATCCCCTGAATATATTGCCTCCGCCTATAACCACGGCAAGTTCGATGCCGAGGTCGACGACAGATTTTATTTCTTGCGAAACAAAAAAAATTACCTTTGGGTCTATACCGCAGCCGTTGTCTCCTGCAAGCGCTTCTCCGCTGACCTTTAGTAAAATACGATGATAAGGCAGTTCATTGCTCATTTATTTTTTCACCTGTTTATTTTATTCTCCGAGTTGAAATCTTGCAAATCTTTTAACTATTATATTTTCTCCAAGCTTTGCTACATTTTCATCTACTAAGGAAGAAATGTTTTTAGAAGGTTCTTTTATAAACGGCTGTTCATACAGACATACCTCCTGAAAATATTTATCTAATTTTCCATCTACTATTTTTTCCTTAACTGCTTGCGGCTTATCCACTGTATTCAGCTGGTCTTTATATATCTCGCGTTCTTTTGCAATAACCTCCGCAGAAACGTTCTCTCTTTTTAAAAACAGAGGATTTGCAGCTGCTATATGCATTGAAATATTCTTCGCAAGTTCGTGAAATTCATCCGTTCTTGCTACAAAATCTGTTTCGCAATTTATTTCTACAAGAACGCCTATACGTCCGCCTGCATGTATATATGAAAAAACCAATCCCTCCTTGGTTTCTCTGGATGCTTTTTTTTGAGCTCTTGCAAGCCCTTTTTTTCTTAACGCTTCAACTGCCTTATCAATATCTCCGTTTGATTCTACAAGAGCATTTTTACAATCTACAAAACCCGCTCCGGTCATGGAACGTAAATTTTTTACAAGTCCTGCGTCAACATTGAGCGACTTTTCCAATTATATTTTCCTCCGTTTTGATAGATAATGTTTTATATAATCTTAATACAATCTTTATATAATCTTCGGTAATTTTATTTTACCGGCATAAAATTAGCCGCAGTATTAAATATTTTCAGCAATTTCAGTAATTTCTGCAGCTTCTTTTGCAACTTCTCTCATATCTTCTTTATTGTTATTGCTAACGTCAATATCTTCATTTGCATTATTGCCTGCCCCTGTAAAGGTTTGTTCATTAATATCGGCAATAGGAGCTTCTGAATTTTTTGTTCTGTTAAGTTTTGCCTCATACATCGATTTTCCTTCTATGACGGCATCGGCTATAATTCCGGCTATTAATTTTATAGACCTTATCGCATCGTCATTTCCTGGAATAATATAGTCAACAGGGGTTGGGTCGGCATTTGTATCGACCATGCCGATTATCGGGATATTAAGTCTATTCGATTCCTTCACCGCTATCTCCTCACGGTTTGTGTCCACGATAAAAAGTCCATCCGGCACTTTATTCATATGCCTGATTCCGCCGAGAACTTTTTGAAGTTTTTCTATATCTCTGTCCATTCTTCCCATTTCTTTTTTTGTAAATTTTGAAAATTCTTCAGAATTTTTTAAGGCTTCAAGCTCATTTAATCTTACTATAGAATATTTAATAGTAGAAAAATTGGTCAGCATACCGCCGAGCCATCTTTCCGTAACATACGGCATGCCGCATCTCTGAGCTTCTTCGGTTATTATTGAAACGCTCTGTTTTTTTGTTCCGACAAAAAGAACAGTGCCGCCTGCTTTAGTAATCTCAACAATTTTCTCGTATGCGGTTTTTAAATAAGGAAGGGAATTTTGAAGATCTATAATATAAATACCGTTCCTTGCACCGTAAATATACGGTTTCATTTTAGGGTTCCATCTTTTTGTCTGGTGTCCGAAATGAACCCCTGACTCTAACAATTGCTTAATTGTGACTGTAAACGGCATGTTTTTCTCCTTTGTGCTTTGTTCTCTCCGTTTATATTTATTTATTAAAATAATTCAAGCACAAATAATAAACGGATACGGTTTATTTGAATTTTTTTTTACCTAAACATAATCTTTTATCATTTTTATTGAATTAATGCAAGAAAATTATCTCGTCTTTAATCCTGTAATAGAAAGTTATCCACTCGGAAAAGGTGTCAGATTAATTTTTTTTGCAAATATTTTCTTTGTTAATTGAACTACACCATATGCAAAAAAATAAAATCTGACACCTTTTCCTTATATCTAAAAATTGTATTATATCTTACTGCAACGGTTTTATGACTGCGGTTTATAGCTATTTTATTAATACAATCAATACATGAAAATTATCTTGTATAAAAAATTAAAAATTGTATTATGACCGTTTACAGATATTCTTTTTAATTCATATGAATTATCTCCAACCGCAATTTTACCTTTATTTGTGGTAAATGCTCCTTTATAGCCGGCGTTTTTTGTCTCCCTCATAACTTTTGCATTGTAAGCTCCGTAGGGATATGAAAAAAAATCTATTTTTTTTCCTGTTAAATCTTCAAGTATTGCTTTGGAAGCTAAAAGCTCTCCTGCAAGCACTCCGTCATCGGTCAACTCATTAAGAAAATAATGATTTATGCCATGAGAAGCTATTGTAATACCGTTTTTGGACATTTCAATAATATTTTTTTTATCTAAAAAATCTTCAGCCTGATTTTCTTTTCCGTTTTTTTCCATAATAGCATTTGTTTTCCCTATACATCCTGAACTTATAAATACAGTAGCTGTAAAACCAAAGGCTTTTAAAATAGGATAAGCATACGTATAATTATTTTTATAACCGTCGTCAAATGTTATTAAAATAGGTTTCTTGAAAGGCAATCTATGACCTTTGGTAAATAAAAGAAGCTCATAGGGGGTAATAGTCCGATATCCCAAAATTTTCAAAACTTTCATCTGCAATTTAAACTGTTCGGGTTTAACATACAGACCTTTTAATATCGCAGTGCTTTTAGGATAATCTATTTTATGATAATATAATACAGGAATTTTCATAGGAACAAAATGTGAATAACCGCCATACGCGGACTATCTTATAGACAATCCGGTTATAAAACTAACCCATAACTAATTGATAAATAACGAATACGAATGGTCTGCTATTTTCAGCCATGTTCTTTAAGACGCTCAAGACCTGTAAGATGCGTTAATATTAATATATTCATTTGTAAAATCGCATGTAAGGACTTTGAAAAATGAGGGTCCGCATTTTAAATCGATCTTAATATTTATTTCCTTTTGGGACATAATTTTTTTCTCATTTTCAGCGCCTATAAATCCTAAAGACTTTGAATTTTCGACAATTTTAAAATTATTAATATAAATATCCACATAATTAGGTTTTATTCTTGCACCCGCTTTACCTATTGCCATCATTATTCTGCCCCAATTTAAATCTTCTCCGGCTATAGCAGTTTTGACTAATGGGGAATTTGCAACGGAAAAAGCTATTTTTTTCGCCGATGATTCGCTGTAAGCATTGATAGCTTCAACCGTTACGGATTTAGTGGCGCCTTCTCCGTCTTCCGCGATCATCTTTGCGAGGCTTAAACATACTTCTCCTACCGAATATTTTACTATATCGTAATTGATATCCTTTTCTAATATACCTTTAAAAGCGCTGCTTCCGTACGCCGGTCCGTCGTTATTGGCAAAATACATATCGGCGTCAGGATATAAAAAGAAAGCGGTATCATTTGTTGAAGTATCTCCGTCAACTGTTATAGAATTAAAAGAATATTTAACACATTCTTTAAATAAAGCGTCTCCTAAATTTTTTGAGAGCGGCAAATCAGTCATAATAAAGGCAAGCATAGTTGCCATATTAGGCATTATCATACCTGAGCCTTTTGCCATACCCACTATATGATAATTCTTATTATTTATGGTCATATTTTTTACAACTACCTTAGGAAACGTATCCGTAGTCATTATCGCTCTGGCTACCTGTTCGGCTCCGTCTTCCGACAGTGATTTCACTAATTCCGGTAAACTGTTTTCAATCTTTGACGTATCTAATCGTTCACCGATAACGCCTGTTGAGCATATAAGAATATTGTTCTCTTTAATGTTTAAAGCTTCAGCGGCTAATGACATAACTTTTTTAGCATCTTTAATACCGTCTGTTCCGTTGCAGGCGTTAGCATTGCCTGAATTGACAATTAAAGCTCTTATAATATTTTTTGAATTTTTTTTCGACAATATTACCGGAGCGGCTTTAATCTTGTTTTTTGTAAACACGGCGCTGACCCTCAATGGAATATTAGAAAAAACCAGAGCCAAATCAAGCTGTCCGTTTTTTTTTAATCCTGATGTCTTTGCCGAAAAAAGATAATTTTCTATTTTCATAAATTTTTACATCTATTTTAATATGTTACAGAGCTGCTTTAACTCCATAATATAATAATGATTTTTAATTAATTAATAGTTGTATTCTCTCAACTGATACATATTTTCCAAATCCGATATTTCCAATTTTTAATTAATTAATAGTTGTATGCCTTATATTATCTTAATTAGCCTTATATTATCTTAATTATAATGATGCTTGATTATAAATTTTTACCGTGGCAATTTTTATATTTTTTTCCGCTGCCGCAGGGACACGGTTCATTTCTTCCTATTTTTTTAGATTTCACTATAGGTTTTTGTTTAACAGTATTTTCATCTTCTTCGCCTATAAAGCTCCCGTGCGTCAGCATCATATTTCCTGAGCCGAAACCGGCGCCTTCGAGTATCTCTTCTCCTGTAATATCGTCTTCTATTTGAATAGTAGCGATTGAATTTATAGCTTCTTCTTTCATGCGTATCTGCATATTAATAAAAAGCTCGTAAGCCTCTCTCTGATACTCTATTAACGGATTTTGCTGAGCATAGCCCCTGAGACCTATTCCTTCTTTTAAAGCCTCTAATGATGTGAGCGAATCTTTCCATATATTATCTACAGCCTGCAAATAAAGCGCTTTTTCTATATTAAGAGCTTCATCTTCCGGAAATTCTCCAAGTTTTAATTCTAGAATTTCCTTAAGCATAAGAAAAACTTTTTCAAATAATAATTTTCTGTCTAATTTTCTCAGTTCGTTAATTTTATCAGGAGTAATAGTCAATGATGATGACAAATCAATGCCTAGTTCTGCTTTTATAATACTTTTAAGCCCGTCTATATCCCAATTTTCACTGTGTTCTTTTAAAGGTATATAAGTATCAAAATAGTTTTCTAATATCGTTTCGGTATCGGAAATAATTTCTGCGAGCATCTCGTCAGAATTTTCAGCCTGCAATATTTTTTTTCTGTAGGAATAAATTATCTCCCTCTGTTTATTCATTACATTATCATAATCAATCAAATTTTTTCTTATATCAAAATTATGACCTTCAACTTTCTTTTGAGCATTTTCTATTGCTTTTGATATCATAGGATGTTCAATGGATTGCCCGTCTTTAAGACCTAATTTTTCTAAAAACGGCGACAACCGTTCAGAACCGAATATCCTCATGAGGTCGTCTTCAAGGGAAACGTAAAACCGTGAAGACCCGACATCGCCCTGTCTTCCTGAACGTCCTCTCAGCTGATTATCTATTCTTCTCGCCTCATGTCTTTCAGTCCCGATAACATGCAGACCGCCAAGTTCAGTAACGCCCTCGCCGAGAACAATATCTGTTCCTCTTCCTGCCATATTTGTAGATATAGTAACCGATTTTTTCTGACCTGCGGCAGCAATAATTTGAGCTTCTTTCATATGATTTTTAGCATTTAAAACAGCATGCGGTATTCCTCTTTTTTTCAGCAAAGCGCCCAATTTTTCCGACTTTTCTATTGAAACGGTACCTATCAAAACCGGCTGATTTTTTTTATATAATTCCGTAATCTCATCAGCAACTGCCGAAAACTTTTCGGCTTCAGTCGCAAAAACAAGGTCGGAATAATCCTTTCTTGCCATAGGCTTATTTGTCGGTATAACCGCCACGTCAAGATTATAAATTTTTTTAAATTCTTCGGCTTCAGTATCTGCAGTTCCTGTCATACCTGCAAGTTTTCTATACATTCTGAAAAAATTTTGAAATGTTATAGTCGCAAGGGTTTGATTTTCACCCTGCACGGTAAGATTTTCTTTAGCCTCAATCGCCTGATGCAAACCTTCTCCGAAACGTCTGCCGGTCATAAGTCTGCCGGTAAATTCGTCAACAATGGCAATCTCGTTATCTTTTACCACATAATCCACGTCTTTGGAATAACAGGCATGGGCTCTGAGAGCCTGATTGACGGCATGAAGCGTTTCAAGATGCCTAGGGTCGTAAATATTTTTAATATTTAATGTTTTTTCAATCAGGTCAATGCCGTTTTCCGTTAAAATAGCAGTCTTAAGCTTTTCGTCAACCGTATAATCTTCATTTTCTTTTAAAAAAGAAACCGCTTTATCTACCTTATAATACATTTCCGTTGCTTCTTCGGCTTCTCCAGAAATTATCAGCGGCGTTCTCGCTTCATCGATAAGAACCGAATCAACTTCGTCAACTATAACATAATTTAATTCCCGCTGAACATAATCGTCGAGCGAATATTTCATATTATCTCTCAGATAATCAAAACCGAATTCGTTGTTAGTTCCATAAGTAACATCGCAGCAATAAGCCTTTTTCCGGTCTTCGTCGCTGACCTCATTGGTTACTACACCGACACTTAATCCTAATAATTTATACGCCATTCCCATCCATTCGGAATCTCTTTTGGCAAGATAGTCGTTGACCGTAATAACGTGAACGCCTCTCATAGTAAGGCTGTTGAGATACACCGGCAGAACGGCAACTAAGGTCTTTCCTTCGCCGGTCGTCATTTCCGCTATCTTGCCGCGGTGGAGAATGATGCCACCTATGAGCTGAACATCAAAAGGACGCATTTTTAACGCTCTTTTACATGCTTCTCTGCCTATCGCAAAGACATCAGGCAATATTTCATTTAATTTTTCATTCTGCTGCGCATCGGGTAAATCCTTAAGAAGTTCCCTGAATTTAAAGGTCATGCCCTTAATATCATCGTCCGTAAGAGCCGCATATTTCTCTTCAAGAGAATTTATCTGTTCAATTATAGGTCTTATTCTATTTATTTCTCTTTGATTACTTGTTCCAAAGATTTGTTTAAGCAAATTTATAGCCATATTTTATTTACCCGTTATTTCCCCGATACCTGAACATCGTCAATTAAAATTGAAGGAGACCCGATATTGCCCATAAAACGTATATCGTCAGCTATTTCAATAATGTTATTAAACAAATTTATTATATTTCCGCTTAAAACAATACCTTTTACCGGAAAGTCAAACTGACCGTTTTTTACAAAAAAACCTGAGGCGCCGAGAGAAAACTCGCCTGTGTACGGCTTAGCCATATGAAGACCCATAAGTTCGGTTATATACAATCCGTCTTTTATAGAATTTAAGGTATCTATAAAAGATTTTTTGCCAGTTTCAATAAAAAAATTGGTAGTTCCTAATTCAGGAAGCTCTTTATGAGATGAACGGCGTGAATTTCCCGTTGATTTAGTTTTAAACTTATTTGCATATTCTATGTCGTACAGATAAGTTTTTATAACTCCGTTATGGCAGAGTATTTTTTTCTGCATTGCAGTTCCTTCACCGTCAAAAATATCGGTTCCGTAACCGCCGAAAAGCGTACCGTCGTCTATTATAGTCAATTTTTCAGAAAAAACTTTAGAATCTATTTTTCCTTCAAGCAGCGATTTTTTCTTATATACGCTGCTTGCATAGAAAGACTGTTTTAAAATAGAAAGCAGCTCCGACGATGTTATATTGTCAAAAAGAATACGGTATTTTCCGCTTTCTACAATCCTTGCCCCAAGCTGGTCGATTGCTTTTTTAGCTCCGTTCATAGCAACTTTCTTAAACTTCAGGGAATTAAACTCTGAAGAAGCGTCAAAATCATAACCCGAAGCATTTTCGTCATTATTTTTTGAAGCAGCCGATAAAAAAATCTCGTAATGTGTTTTTTTTGAAGACATATCGATGCCGCAGGAGTTGACTAAGCGCTTAGAAATAAGCACTTCGCTATAAGACGGTTTATCTACTTTGTATATTCGTTTATCAAAAGAATAGGCTGCCTCTTCCATTTCTATAAGATTATTTTTTTTGTCTTCTATGTTAATATTGAAAAAATTATCGCTATAAATACCTAAATTATTTTTACTCAGATTATTTTCATCAATTTTAGCGCTGCTAAAAGCAATATCAGCGTTATCTTCCGTTAATCCGAGTAAACTGAAACAGTTATTTAATGAGTTAGCGGCTTTGTCTTCATCTAAACCTGAACAATATGAAAAACTTATTTTATTATTTTTTTTAAATCTTAATGAAAATCCGTTTGATACGGCATCTGTATAACTTGATATTTTAGAATCTTCGGCTTCCATTTTTAAAATTTTAGCATCAAATAAATAAATTTCATACTCCAGACCTTTAGCATTTGCAAAGTCCTGAGTCATAGAAACAGCTTTATCAAAATTCATTAAATTTTATTCCCCTTTTTCAAAAAAATAATTTATTTATTATTTATTGAAGATATTATATCTGCGGCGACTTCTTCGATAGATTTATCGGTTACATCAATAAAATGAATACATAATTTTGTAAAAATAGACTTGGAATACTCAATCTCTTCTTCAATTGAATCTTTAATGACATAATCCGAAGAAAAAGGTATCCCCATCCTCTTAAGTCTTTCTTTTCTCAAACTCATTATTCTTTCAGGACTCGAAATTAACCCGAATATTTTTTCTTTCGGGATGCTATAAATTAATTCGTTTATCTCCTGATGGTCAATTATTGGGATATTTGCCGCTTTAAAACCCCTCTGCGCCAGAAATAAACAGAGCGGAGTTTTTGATGTTCTGGATATACCCAAGACTAAAGCATCGGCATCTACAATCTCGTCTATTCTTTGACCATCGTCATGCTTTACCGCAAATTCTAAAGCATCCACCCTTCTGAAATATTCGTCGTTAACCCGATGGATAAGACCGGGCTTCCGCTCAGGCAATTTATTTAATACCGTTGAGATAGAATTTAGAACAGGTCCTATTATGTCTATGCTTATTACTGAACTGCTATTAGATTCAAGCAGCATAGTATTTCTGAGTCCGTCTTCAACAAGCGTAAAAATTATAATAGCTTTTTTTTTAGATGCTTCAGTTATGATTTCTCTTATTTTTTGTGCAGAATCAACAAGTAAAAATCTTTTTAGCCGCACATTGCTGACATCAAACTGAGACAATGCAGCTCTTGCAACCTTCTCCGCCGTTTCGCCAGTTGAATCTGAAACAACAAAAACATAAAAATCATTATTTGCAGATTCGGTATCGTTAATTGTTTTCATAATTTTTTATTATAAATAATTCACCGGTAATAATTATATGTTATTATAAGTAATATATAAAAAATAATATATAAAATTAATCATTAATAATTGATAATTGTTAATTGATAATATAGCTATGCCGTATTATTATTTTTTGACATGCATTTTATACAATATGATATACAATAATATTTTTATTTAATAGCCTAATCATTATGCGAATCCATTCCTAATTTTTTCCAGAGTATCATTCCGCCTTTCAGATTATGCACATTTTTAAATCCGTGTCTTTTTAAAATATTGCAAGCCGAATAACTTCTGGCACCGCTGTGGCAGACAACAATAATATCGTCCTCTTTATGCTTTTCAAGTTCTTTTACTTTAAGCGGCAGCAGTTTTAACGGAACGAGCTGCGCATTCTTAATATGTCCTAAATTGCCTTTAAATTCATGAGGTTCGCGAACATCTAAAATAAGAGTTTTTTCTCCTTTATTTTTCTCTATGATTTTAAGCGCCTCTTCAGGATTAATCTGTTTTATCTCATCTGCGGAATTTCCGCCGCCAAAAATATTAAACATACTTTTAATGTCCTCCCAGACTTATCATATTTATTTTGTTCTATTGCGCAATAACATAAATTAATAAATTATCAGTCGTATAAAACTTTGAATAATTTTAAATTATATTACAAAATAACATTTATGTCTATTTAATATTTAATTACGGTTCAATCATAACCGCAGTTTCGTCGCAATCCGGAAACTTAACGCAATTTATACAGTCGCTCCATATTTTATGAGGGAGTTCGGATTTTTCAATTATTTTAAATCCGTTGGCTATAAAAAACTGCGGCTTATAAGTCAAAGCAAAAATTTTTGAAATTTTAAAAAAATTTGCTTCTATTAAACATTTTCTTATAAGTTCCGTGCCTATTTTTTTTCTGGTGTAAGGTTTTTTTACGGCTAAAGACCTTATTTCCGCCAAATTTTCCCAAACAATGCTGAGAGCGCACGCTCCGACAAGTTCATATCCTCTGCCTTCCTCTTCTTCCTCAGTCTCAATCTCCGCAATATAATAATCTCTCAAATGCACATATATATCAATCATTGACCTTGGAAGCATTTCTCCGGCTTTTGAATATTCGGAAAACAGATTATAAAGGCTCTTGACATCGCACATAAGAGCTTTTCTGAATACTACGATTTTATTATTGTCCTCTTCTATTTCAATTTTTGACGGAAAATAAATATCTATACCTGCCTTTTCATACCGTTCTTTTCCGGACTTATACAATAAAGTTTCTCCTGGTTTTTATTTTATACTAAGTTATAATTGAGCTTTAAAAATTTTAAAATCAGACAATAAATCCTTTTTTCTTTAAAATTTCTTTAGAATGTGCCAAAGACGCCTCGCTTTCAGTATCTCCGGAAAGCATTCTTGCTATTTCTACAATTCTTTCGGTTATATTAAGGTCTTTTATTAATGTGTACGTTCTGTCGTTTTTAACGCTTTTATAAACAAACAGATGTTTTTGTCCGCATGAAGCTACCTGAGCAAGATGCGTAATACATATAACCTGACTGTGTTCAGAAATTTTTTTTAAAGCATCTCCTATGAAATCTCCGACTTCGCCGCCTATACCTGAATCTATTTCGTCAAAAATTAAGCATCCTGCGTTTTTTTTGGAATTAACTGCCTTAAGCATACAGAGGCTGACTCGGGACAGTTCTCCTCCTGAAGCAATCATCGAGAGCGGTTTCGGTTCTTCTCCTGGGTTAGCGGAAAACAGAAATACGATTTTTGCGAGTCCTGTTTCGGAATAACCCTTATCAAAATTGAAATGCTCGACATTTATAGCAAACACCGGCTTAATACCCAGGAAAGAAAGTTCTTCCGTAATTTCCTCTGCAAGTTTTTTTGACGTTTCCGTACGATTTTCTAGCAGCTTTTTGTCAATATTAAGATATTCAATTTTTTTCTCTTCAAGTTTATTTTTTAACTCGGCAATTTTTCCATCGACAAGGTTTGCGTCATATATTTCATTTTTCGCTTTTTGAAATCCTTCCAGAAACTCTTTTATATTTTTAAAACCGTACTTATTTTCTACTGTTATAATCAAATCGAGTTTATTTCTTAATATATTAAGTCTTTCTTCGTCATAATCAAAAGAAGAACGTTTTTCTAAAGCAGCCGATATATCTTCCATTAAAAGTTTAGCTTCAAAAGCATTTTTTAGATTATTATCTCTTTTAAACTGAGGGTCTATTATTTCTAATTTTTCAAATAATGAAATAAGCGTATTCAAATTTTTTAAAATACCGGTTTCTTCATTATCCGTTAAATCCGATGCTGCCGAAACTATTTCTTTAATTTTATTAATATTTTCTAATCTTGTAAGTTCGTCTTTTATATCCTCTTCGTCTTTTTCCGATGAAATTTCAAGTCTTTCGGCATCAGAAATTATATATGAATTAATAGTTTTTATCTTAGAAATATCTTCGGCTTTTTTGTATAATTCATTTAATTGATAATTAATTTCATTTATTTCTTTGTATAATTGTTTAATATCGGACAGCAAAGCCTGATTGCCGGCATATTCGTCTAAAAAAGCAAGCTGGCTTTCATTTGAAATTAAAAATCTTTTATCATTCTGCCCAAAAATATTAACTAAAATTTCGCTCAATTTTTCAATAACTGTTTTATTGGCGGGCTCATTATTAATAAAATATTTGCTTTTGCCGGATAAACTCACGGTCCTTTTAATTAAAATTTCATCGTCGCCGGTTCCTATGCCGCATTCTTCAAGAACAGAATTTATAATTTTATATGTTTCTTTCTCTCCAATATCAAAAATACAGCTTATATAGGCTTCATTCTCGCCTGTTCTTATAACATTGCCGACATTTTTTGATTTTCCGAATAAAAAATTAACGGATTCTATTATTATGCTTTTGCCTGCGCCGGTTTCCCCGCTCAGTATATTGAAATTCCGACCGAATTCTAATACCAAAGAATCTATCGTTGCAAAATTATTAATATATAATTTTTTTAACATAACTGAATAAAATCCATTAATGCCGTTTATTTCTATTATTTATATAAACTTGAAATAAAATTTATTAAAGCGCTGCTAAAACTTATTGCCTTATATCCTCATTGCTATAAGCTTGTGGGCTTTACTGCAACTGTCGTTAAATTTAAGCTACAGTAATGCATAGTCGTATAGTCATTTTAAACTAAATCTACCATCTCAATTTAGCTCTTAAAATATCCCAGTAACTCATATTGAAAGATGCCGCCAGATAAAATTTTGTCTGATGTCTTTTAATATAAATCTCGTCGCCGTCTTCTAACCTGATCCCATCCCTGCCGTCGACAGATATAAAAAGTTTATTGTCCTGGGGAGCAAACCTTATCCTTAATAATTCGTTTGAGTTAATCATAAGCGGTCTGTTGGAAAGCATATGCGGACAAATAGGCGTTATGATAAAAGCCTCCAAATCAGGAAAAACTATTGGACCGCCTGCGGCTAAAGAGTAAGCGGTAGAGCCGGTCGGGGTTGACACTATGAGACCGTCTAATCTATAATCATTAACCCATATACCGTTTATACACACTTTGATATTAATAATTCTGGCGTGTATGCTTTGTTCGCGGGCTATTACAGCCTCATTTAAAGCAACATAATTTATTATGCCGCCTCCGTTTCTGCGCACAGTAATATCTAAAGCAATACGCTCTCTGAATTCCAGCGTGCCGTCAAAAAATTTCTCAATCGCTTCTGTTTTATTATTATCGGATATTTCAACTAAAAAACCGAGACTTCCGAAATCTATCCCTATCATCGGAATTTCTAAGGGAAATACGCTTCCGAAAGTAATTAAAAGCGTTCCGTCGCCGCCGAGAACAATAACTAAACCTGTATCGATTAAATCAGCGGGGGATATATCCATGCTGGGTCTTATAACGGTTTTTATATTCTTGTCCTCTATAAGTTCGCTTATAAAAACTGCAGCATTATAAGCTTCTTGAGCATCTTTTTTATAGGAAATAAGGACTTTCTTTATATTTTTATTAAATTCTTTTGATAGCATCAATTTTTAGAATTTTTAGTTTCGTTAAGAAGACCGCCCTCTTTTATTATATTAATCTGTCTGTCCGTTAAATTATATTTAAAAATATATTCTTCTTTTTTAGTTTTATTAATAAATTTAACCGGTTTTTTTTCATTTAATTCACTTAAAATATTTTGAGCTTCAAATAAATCGCCCTGATTAATTTTATCATAATCGGCAGGATTGTCAAATATCAAAGGCAATATACCGAAATTGACAAGATTTGCAAAATGTATTCTTGCAAAAGATTTTGCAATAACGGCTTTAACACCGAGATACATCGGGGCAAGCGCCGCATGTTCTCTGCTTGAACCCTGCCCGTAGTTTTCGCCTGCAACAATAAATCCGCCTTTTTCCTTTAACGCCCTTTCAGAAAAAGCAGGGTCAACCGATTCAAAAACATATTTTGAAATTGCAGGTATATTTGACCTTAAAGGAAGTATTTTTGAGCCTGCCGGCATAATATGGTCTGTAGTTATGTTATCTCCTACTTTAAGCAAAACTTTTCCGCTAATGCTTTCAGACAGTTTTTCTTTTATAGGCAGCGGTTTAATATTCGGTCCTCTATAAACTTCAACATTTTCAGGTTCTGTTGACGGCCGTAAAATCATCGAATCGTCAATATCAAATTTTTCAGGCATTTTAATCTCAGGAGCCTTTCCGAGCGTGCGCGGGTCAGTAATATATCCTGTTAGTGCCGAAGCTGCGGCTGTCTGTACGGAAATAAGATAAATACTCGCATCCTTCGTTCCGCTTCTGCCTTCAAAATTGCGGTTAAATGTTCTCAAAGAAACTGCGCCTGAACGAGGAGCCTGCCCCATACCTATACACGGTCCGCATGTTGATTCAAGTATTCTTGCGCCTGATGAAATAAGCTCTGCCAGAGCACCGTTTTTTGCTATCATTTCGTAAACCTGTTTGGAACCGGGGGATATCACAAGGCTGACGTCAGGATGCACTTTTTTACCTTTAAGGATAGCGGCTACCGTCATTAAATCCGCATAAGACGAATTAGTGCAGCTTCCTATAGCTGCCTGGTCCACTTTGATATCTTTTAATTCTTTAACTTTAACAACATTGTCAGGCATATGCGGTTTCGCAGCCATAGGCTCCAAAGACGATAAATCTATGTCTATAACTTCGTCGTAAACCGCATTTTCATCGGCGGAAATAGCCGTATAGTCTTCCGTCCTGTTTTCCGCTTTAAGAAATTCTAAAGTTTTTTCATCGCTTGGAAAAATGGATGTCGTCGCCCCGAGTTCTGCCCCCATATTTGTTATAACGGCTCTTTCAGGTACAGATAAACTCTTTACCCCTTCTCCGCCGTATTCAAAAATTTTTCCGACTCCGCCTTTAACGGTAAGTCTTCTTAAAAGTTCGAGGATTATATCTTTAGCTGAAACCCAGTCTTGCAATTTACCTGAAAGTTTTACTAAAACTACCTTTGGAGCCGCCATATAAAAAGCGCCCCCGCCCATTGCAACTGCAACATCAAGACCGCCTGCGCCTATCGCAATCATGCCGACGCCGCCTGCGGTAGGAGTATGGCTGTCCGAGCCCAATAATGTTTTCCCCGGAACACCGAATCTTTCTAAATTTACCTGATGACAGATTCCATTGCCGGCTTTCGAATACAATATGCCGTATTTTGACGCTAATGTCTGTAAAAACTTGTGGTCGTCGGCATTTTCAAAACCGGTCTGCAGTGTATTGTGGTCAATATAGCTGACTGACAACTCTGTCTGCACACGCGGCACTCCTATAGCTTCAAACTGAAGATATGCCATTGTTCCGGTGGCATCCTGAGTCAGAGTTCTATCTATTTTTATGGCAATTTCTTCGCCTGGGTTTAAATTTCCCTTGATTAAATGAGATTTCAAAATTTTGTAGGTAAGACTTAATCCTTGCGATTGCATGCATCCTCCATATAATTTTATATATTAATATTATTACTTTTGCAGTGTATTCATATCACTTTTACTTCAATCCTACAATAGAAAGTTATCTGCTCGGAAAAGGTGTCAGACGGAAAAGGTGTCTGACACCTTTTCCGTTCCTTTTCCTTATATTTTTTCAATTGCCGGATTAAGGTTTTAATATTGCTTTTATAATTTATTTATATTACGTTCTGATTATACTAATATAAAAAACAAAAAAAGTGAATAAAAATTTATATAAGAAGCGCGGCTGCAAATACAGGCGGACTACCTATCAATAAATGAGCTTCACTGTGCTTTGTTTGAGTTTCGCAGCTTTCAGTAAAAAGCCGATAAAAAATCAATGAAAAAATTACATGGCTCCATGAGCGAATATAACCGCAGGTATAGTCTTAAATAAAATAATAAAATCAAGTTTTAAAGACCAGTTATCAATATATTTTAAATCTAAAACAACTCTATCTTCAAAACTTAGCCTGCTCCTTCCGCTTATTTGCCATAGGCACGTAATTCCGGGTTTCATAGACAAGCGTCTTCTCTGAGCAATAGAATATTTAGCGACTTCGTCTGGCATAGGAGGTCTTGGACCGACAATACTCATGTCGCCTCGCAGCACGTTATAAAATTGGGGCAATTCATCTAAACTGGTTTTCCTTAATATTTTACCTATCCATGTCAATCTCGGGTCATCCTTAAGTTTTACCTCTATTCCGTCCGGATTAAATTTTTTCCTTAATTCTTCCCTCATTGCATCGCTAGTTTCAATCATGGTTCTGAATTTGTAAAAAGTGAAAAGCCTTCCGTGCAGACCGACTCTTTTGCTTTTGTATATAATATGCCCTTTGGACGAAAATTTAATTAATATTGCTATTATTATCGAAGGAATAAAAAACAGTATTATACCAGCTAATGAGCCGATAATATCTATAAACCGTTTTATAAGAAGAAGTATTTCGTCTTCAGGAGCAGTATAAAATGAAAGCATGGGCAGATCATCTATTTTTTCGAATGATATTTTCGAATACTTAAAAGGAATAAATTTTGTAACAATTTTAACGGTAATGCCCATTTCTTCTAAAAGAAGCGTCAATTCTTTTATACCGTTTAAATCATTTTCATTGACATCAAATATCACCTCATCTACAGGATTTTTAATAACAAAATCAGGAATAATCCGAATGTTATCTTTGTTTATTATGCCTGCCGATTTTAACCCTAAATATTCGTTTTTTTTAATTGTTTTTTCTATTTTCTCCGATGAATGAATATCGCCTACTATTAATATTGTTCTTAAAGAATAATCGCGCTGTTTGAATATTTTTAATATTTTTTTACTTATATAGTTTGAAATAACTAAAAACAAAAACACGTAAATCGCAAAATATCCGATAAAAAGTCTTGATACATAATGAAGTCTCAGCATAAACAAAATGCCGTAAAAAGTTAATATTGCCGCAAAAGTCAATTCGAAACTTTTTAAAAATTGAACTGCGATATTTTTTCGAATAAACAAATCTTTATGAAAACTGAATATAATAAGATAAAAATAAAATATAACTGCAATAGGAATGAGCATCCAGATATAGCTGTACAGCGGCAGCAAACCAAATCCAACAATAAAAGGGTCAATAATATTAGCGGTAATATAGGCAATAAAGTACGCCGCTACTATAAAAAACAAATCTACAACATAAAGATAATTAGACAATATTTTGTTTTTTTGAGATATCATATTATATATATTTATGTTAATGATTCTTGCCGGAATTTTTAGACATATTTAAAACGGAAGCGAAAATTGCAAGGAATAAAAGCCAGAGATCCGTCAGCTGGTCATTGGACATATTAGAAATTCCGATGAAAGAACCATAGAAAACCATGCTCATTCCCGCAGTCATGACCGATATTTTTTTTACAAATGCGTCTTCAGAGTTTACATATAATTTAATCGGTTCTTTTAATCCCAGAAAAAACAACCACATCAACACTATAAAACTGAATATTCCCGTTTCTGCCAGTGTCTGCATATAGCCGTTTTCCGGCCAATTATCATAAGTATCATACTCTTTTTTTCCGGTTTTAGGATTGTAGTAATCCGGAAAATGCACATTTTTATGAGTATTAAAATATTTTGAAAATGCTCCAACGCCGACACCGGTTAACGGATGCTCAAAAAAAACGGCTGCGGCAGATTCTACCAAAGCTATATGGCTTTCTATATCTCCATGTCCTTTAACCTCGCATAAATAAATTTGAGGATTAAACATCGCAAATATTCTGCTTCTAAAACTTTTAGAGGCATATAAAAAACCTGCGTTAAATATAAGAATTATTATTAACGCCGTAATGAATATTTTTTTTGATCTTAAGAACATTATAATAAATATACCGAGAAAAACTCCAATCCATGCAGACCTTGCTTTAGAAAGAATGATAGAAATTAAACCCGCAAAAATTATGACACTTATTAAAGAATTTTGTATAATTTTGCTATTTATAATTTTGCTATTTATAATTTTTGTCTTATTGTCTATACCGCCTGTCTTATCTATATTATTTATCTTATTTATATTATTTATATTATTGATATTATTGATATTATTTATATTATCTATTTTATTGATTCCTATAAATTTCAGCATATATAAAGAAATAAACAACACTATCCCGTATGAAGCCTGAACCGGATAACCGTCCCAGTTGCCTATAAGTCCGGTTACTCTATTTGCGGAATGAAGCGCATTAATAAAAATACCTTGAAAAAAACCGTAGAAAATAGCGACCGTTATCGAAAAAGCAAACGTATAAAGTATAAACATAATTCTTTTGCGTGAGTTCAGTAATTCTGCAGCTGCAAAGAAAAATGCAAAAAAATATAAAATCTCCCCGCCTTCATTTATACTGTCGCTAAAACTATAAGTCCATAGAAAGGAAAGAATAACTATCAATATATATATAATAATAGGCTTATTAAAAACTGTAAACGGTAATTTAAAATCCCTTTGAGAAATGCGGAACGCAATAAAAAAAATAATTGCAAAAACAATCCCAAAAATTGCAAATCCGTCTTTTATCGGTATGAAAAGGGCAAATAAAAATATACCGGCAAGCGACGCTTTTTCAAAAAAATCGCTTAATGAAGGTTTTTTTAAGGCTAAAAAAACTAAAAATAAACCAGCACATAAAATAGCTGCAATTTTTGCAATAAGAATAGCGTTCATTAATTTTAGCTTCAATTGCAGCCGAATCGCACATTTTAAGAATTAATGGGATTATCGGCGGCGGAACATTATAATAGTATTATTATGTTATTTGTTGTATTTATATAAACATCGAAACTCGATAAAGAGAAATATTCCAGTCAAATATTATCGTCAGACAGACAATGCAATACAATGCAATACAATACAATAAACAGTATTTCAGATTATTTGTTAGGATTATCTGCCATCGCATCTATATGTATTTTACAAAATTTTATTATATAAATCTATATATTTTAATGCGGAAGCGTTCCAGCTAAAATCGGAATTAGCGCTATTAATAACAAACTGTCCCCAGTCTTTTTCATAATACAAATTATATAATCTGTCTAACGCCCATGAAATAGCATGCGTGTCAATGTGCTGAACGGCTATTCCGCTGCCGTGTTCATTATCTCTATTCAAATCTACAACGGTATCATGAAGACCTCCGGTATCGCCTGCCAAAATTACACCGCCGTATCTCATTGAAATCATTTGAGACAATCCGCACGGTTCAGTTCTTGAAGGCATAATAAAAATATCGGATGAAGCGTAAATTTTATGCGCCAGCGCTTCATCAAATCTGCCTATTTTAGCATAGACTTTATCTTTATAAAATTCCTGCAGATATAATGCTTTTTTTTCTATAAAATGTTTTCCCGTTCCTAAAATTAAAACATGAAATGGAAAGTCATTCCAGTTAAAAAGAGTATCTATAAAAACGTCTATACCTTTTTCTTCCGTTAATCTGCTGACTATTCCAAGAACAGGAAGCTGCTTGCCGCTGCTGTTCTTTTTAAATTTCAGCCCTATTTCTGAAAACAGCGCTTTTTTATTTTCTTCTTTAAAATTTTTCCAGCTGTCGTAATCATTAAAATTATAAGGTCTGTCTTTTCCGTTAAAATTAACATTTAAAAAACCGTCATTCTTAGGATTCCAGTACTCTTCATCAATCCCGTTTAGAATACCGGAAAGTTTTCCGTTTTCCCTTAAATGCCTCAACTCACCGTCAAGCCCGAATCCTCTATGAGGCATAGTAATTTCATCGGCATATGACGGACTTACCGTAGTAACGGCATCGCTTAAAAGAAGTCCGCCTTTTAAAGCGTTAAATGTCCCAAAATGTTCAAAGGCATCCGAAGAATTAAATTTAAAATCAATCCCGATATCATATAAGTCGTCAATCGGGTATACACCCTGATATCCAAGATTATGCACAGTAAAAACAATTTTAGGTCTGTCGTTTTCGTTAAAGGTCTGCTTAATAATTGCGGGCACAAGTCCGCCTGACCAGTCGTGAGAGTGCACTATTTTAGGAATACCCAGTATTTTCATACAGTGAACGGCAGCATGAGCAAGAAGAGAAAATCTCCACAAATTATCGCGATAGCCGACTGTTCCGCCGTGCGGACCATAAACATCGTCTCTTCCGAAAAAATGGTCCTGTTCGACAAAAATAAGAGGAATTCCGTCCTTAGTTTTAGCTTTTTTTATGCCGAAATCAAAGGGAATATCTCCAAAATAAACCCTTCCTGCAGGCAAATTTTCTTCAAACTGCACAAATTGTGCATAATCAATAAATTTATAAGCAGGTATCACTACCTTGACATTCATGCCTAATTTCATAAGATACTTAGGAAGACTTCCGATGACATCGCCTAAACCGCCGGCTTTTACTAATGGAGCCATTTCGGGAGCAACAAACCATATTTCATCATTAAAATTATTCAATTTTATAATCCTTATTTAAGTATTTATTCGTCAGATATGCATCAGTATATCTCTATATCTCTGATCAAATGTCCGCAATTAATTTAATTTATTTTAATTCAATTTATTTTATTTTATTTTATTTTATTTTTTTCCAATTTCCATTCAACATTTATGTCTGAAATAACACTTTTTTCCATATCCCACAAAATATTGAGTTCCGATGCCTGAAATATTTTTTCGTATCCGCCTTCATAAAGCGAAAGAGTCGTAATAGGAGAATAATTTAACAGCGGCGTAAAATCAATATTTACGGCATTATCTTTATTTGCTTTATAATTTGCGTATCCGTTTGTGCTGACAAATGCCTTTAGATTGCCTCCCCAGTAAGAATCGCCCAATTCTACAGGCGAATCGACAGGTATATTTATAAGATTTTCACGCAAGCCGTAAATATTTTTATCGTCAGGTTTAATATAGGTAGCAGGACCGTCGCCGCCGGAAAACGAAAACCTGAAGAACATTGACAAATCTTTTAATGAATATTTATCATTTTTGTTGCTATTATTTTTATCATTATTTTTATCATTATTGCTATAATTACTGCTATAATTATTATTAATAGCAACGTGATACCTTATGGTATCGGATATTGTTATTTCTAAATTGAGCAAAATTTTATTTTTAACATTTTCTTGAAATGCAATGCTGTTTTTATTAATCTCTTTTTCAATACCGTTTTTATCGCCATTTATTTCTTCAGAGTTTTCTTTGTCTTCCCTTAAAAATCCTTCAGATTTTATGACAAAAACACCATTGTTATTTTTTATTGATTTCAAATTAAAATTCAGATCTGAACCGTTATAAAGTATTTGAAAATGCGGCATCAACCCATTTTTGGTGACTAAATCTTTGGCTGTTAAACCGTCCGGGATTTTCATATTATCATGAATAGTGTGCGGAACATGAGCTTCATCTTCTTCTGTCTTTTTATTTTCTCCAGGATTATTTTGTAAATTCAGTTTATCTTTAATAATATGCAAATCATATTCGTCATGCAGACAGAAAATATCTCCAAAAGGATTAGCCATGCCTTTTGCAATATAATCAAGAGCAATAAGATGAGCTACGGAAGGTTTATATACCGCCTGCCAGAATTTATTTCTTACCTGATATTCTAACTCACCGTCTGCATCAAAATCAAATATATCTATTTTATTTTTATTATCAGTATTGTTGTTGCTGTTGCTACTACGATTGTTATTGCTATTGCTGCTGTTATTGTCATTATAATTTTTATCGTCATTACCGATATAGTTATTATGAGTAAAATTATTATAGTTATCACCATGCGTCGGCATTAATTTATCGACTATTAAATCATAATACACTGAGGCTTTAATCAATGAATTTTGTATAGCTCTTCTTAAGTGGGGCAAATAAATTCCGCCAAAGACACCGTGCCAGTAAGCATCATTTGCCTGAGATTTAAATAATTCTATTTTTAAATTCTTATAATCTGAAAGGTCCTGTATTTCTGGAAATTTTATTTTTAAGCTATTAACTTTACTGCTTAAATAAAGCATTCTTTTATGCAGCAGATTGGATTCAGGATAATGAATAAAAAAATTGTGCCATATCCCCCCTGCTAATGCAGCGTCGGGATATTTTTCTTTTGTATAAATATATTTAAATCTTTTTTCTACAGGCAAAGTCCATTCACCCATTTCTCTATAGCTTGACATAGGCAGATATACGAGCTGTCTGGAAGAAGTTTCTCTGATAAGTTCAGAAGGAAGCTTCATTTTAATACCGCTTGACGGATTGTTTATATTAATCAAAAATTTATGCAGCCATCCGTTTTTATTACTGGAATTATCATTTGTATTGCCGTTTCCGCTGTTATTATTGTTGCCGCTGCCATCATTAGCATTCTTATTGCCGCCGTTGCCGTTACCATTGCTGTTTCCACCGCTATTTTTATCGCCGTTTCCATCGTTTCCATCATTGCTGTTATATTCGTGATGCTGTTCGGAATCTTCAAATTTCCTGCCGTAAACCCATTCGTATGTGTCCGGCCAGCCTCCCATTTTTTCGCCGTCGTCCACCATGACTGAAAGGTTAGAGAGCCTGCCGTTAATATGCAAAACTTCGTTAATCGATTCATCCGGTTCGGCAAAAGGAATCTTATATCTTAACCTTTCGTGAATTGGAAATAAATTAAGATATTTTCCATTATATTCGGTTAAAAAAATTTTATCTATATTATTTAAATCAACGCCTGATTGAAAAAATTGAAAATCATCTAAAAAAGCATAGTTCATACCGGCTTCATTAAGAGATTCAATGATATCCGGCTGCCAGATTCTTTCGGTAATCCATGCGCCTTTAGGATAAACGCCAAAATATTTTTTAATTGCTTTATTTAACATTTCAAGCTGTTTCATTCTGTCGCTTAGAGGAATGGACGCCAGTATCGGTTCATAATAGCCACCGCCTAGCATTTCAACCTTGTTATGAGCAGCGCCTTCTCTTATGAGCTTTATCAGTTCGGGGTCATTCTTAACAATCCATTCAAGCAGATAACCGGATATATGCAGACAAAATTTGCAGGAATCGTATCTTAAAAGGGTTCTTATAAGCGGACTGTAAGATTTGCTATGCACCTCTTTTAATACGGATTCAAAATTGCCCACAGGCTGATGACAGTGAAAACCTAATAAAAAATTTGTCAATTACGATTTCCCCCTCTTCATAATTCCTCCCATTTCTGCGATATTTATATTTGAAATAACTTTTGAAGTAACTAAAGTATCATCTAAAATAGCAGGCGGATTCTTATCCATCAGAATATAAACGCTTTTTAGATGCTGTCTGAAAACTTTTTCCATCATTGATTGGGACAGCAGCGGATTATCCTCGCCAAGCCACCAGAACCAGTCTGATCCTTCGCTCTTTGATATCTGTTCCTCAACTTTTTTAATTTTAGTTTCATTTTTTACGTGTTTTTTCCATTCCAAAAATTCTTGTTTTGCATTTGCAAGAAGCTTCCATGCACAATTTTTTTGCTTTTCTCCTACCCACATCTGCAAGTTTCCGTTAACCCATGAACCGGGGTAAATACTATCTAAAATTAGTGTTCCCTCCGCTTCAAAAGCGTCTTTTGCCGTAAGCATATTAATTTCGTTAGTTTGCGCAAACAATTCATATAAATCTTTCAAAAAATAGAATCCATTTTCAAAATAATATTCCCATGCATTTTCACCGTCCATAATTATTGAAACGACTGCATTTTTGTCAGCCATGTCTATTTCTTTGAGCCTGTTTACAAAATCGTTTGCGGCATCGTCGCCTCTCCATTTGGCATACGTAAAACCAATAATATCCGACAAGCCGGAATCTCTAAATACCATTTTCATGGATGAATTTTTCCATTTATAAATTTTATAAAGCGGGATTATATTGCGACCTTCCATCGAAACAGGTTTATGAACATCAACCCCTAGAGAATTGCTTAATACTTCTTCGCCGCTTGCGCAAAAATCAATTTTCTCTTCCGCAAATAAATTGAGCGTTTCAGCCGATACGGCACCTTCAGAAGGCCAAACTGCTTTTATATTAAAAAGTTTACCGTTCTTTCTATAATAATTATCAATTCTTTTTATATTTTCCTTTGCGCTCATTAATCCATCGGGATATGCGTTTAATTCGACCGATTCGTATTGTATTCCCGTGATTTGCGCAATGACGCTTCCCGCGTTAATATCGAGCAAAAGCGGCAATATCGGATGATAAAAAGGCGTGAAAGTAACTTCATATTCTCCCTTCTTTTTTTTAGAGAGATCGCTCAATATAGTTTTATCTATCAGCAGATGAGGATAATCGGGATGCGGCGGAGAGGTTTCTGCTCCTCTTATATAAGGCTGCCCGTATAAAGACAGTCCGTATTTCAGCCATTCGGATATCCTGTTTAATAAGAGCATTCTATCGTGATATGTATATCCGTATTCCTTATTTATCAGTTGTCTTATCACAGGGTCATATCTTTTAATCCACTCTCCGCACCATGCAAGATGAAACCACACCGTCAGATCAAAATAATATGAATCGTTCAAATAATGCAGCTTATAGTCGTCCAACGAAAGTTCAACTAACCTTTTGTACGGCTCAAATCTTTCGATCATCCTTTCTTTGTTTGCCCATTTATAATATTTTACCATCCACATTCGCCATTCATCCGTAAGTTTATCGATAGCTAAAGGCTTAAGAAATTTATCAGGCAGAAGATTTTCAATTTTTTGCGCGTTTTTTTCCCGTAAGGCTGACTCCAATTGGAAATTATAGTCCTGCCACTGGTCAATCAGCACCGGCGTTATATTTATATTTGCCTTAATACCCTCCACGGACATGATGTTTAGAGGCATATCTATATAATCTTTTATAGCATGAAGATAAACCCACGGGAGCATAAATTCATTATCATGAGTTCTGTAATCAGGCTGATGCATATGCCACCATAAAATTAGGTTCATTAATCAGTTAACACCGTCAGTTTAAACATATAATTATTACTTATAAATTTAAATCCGTACGCCTCCGTAATATTATATATATTATATATACCGCGTTATTTTATTGTTGTTATTGTATTATTATTGTGTATATTATTGTATTAATATTTGTTGTATTATTATTATATCTTTAATCCTGCAATAGCGAAAGAAAAAGGTGTCAGACACCTTTTCCCTAAATATATCTATTATAAATTAACAAACGTCTTTTTAACAAACATCTTTTTAACAAACATCTTTGCCATAAAGTTCTTTAGCGTTAATCCACGGAAATATATTGTCTTTATAGCATATATCATCAAACCATTGTTGGTCAAACGGCTCGGCTCCTATTGCCATAGATATGCATTTTCCTGCTCTTATCAAGTGCGCTTTAACACGCCTTTCCGAGTAGCTTACAGCCTGTCCGGTAGAAAGCAGAAACGGCCAGTCGCTGGATTCTGCCAGCATTAATTCTCTGGCAGCCTGATTAAGCGCTTCGCCGTAAATTACCTCATGATATCTGTTTTTGCATATATCTATTAATTCTATTGCCGCATCCGATAAAAATTGCTGGATTTCATCGTTTTTACCGTTTAGCCAGACTTCGCTATAACCTCCGCCTCCCCATGTAGAAGTGGCAGGTTGAGCAATCCATACCTGCTCTGCCGGGCTATAAAGAATACCATCTTTAGATTTTACTTTAGAAAGAGTTTCTTTAGATATATCTTCTGCAGATGCAGATTCTATATTGCCGTTGTTATTTAACTTTCTGAAAACAGATTCCAGCCACCACGGACCTTCAAACCACCAGTGTCCGAACAATTCGGCATCATACATAGAAACTATAACAGGCGGTTCACCTATGGCATTTTTTAAATAATTTCCCTGCAATACTCTGTTATATACGAACTGCTCGGCATGTTCCAAGGCTTTTCTCTTTGCGGCGCCGGGTCTATAGGCTTCTTTATAAGTTCCGGTTCCGGTAATGGCATAATATTTCAATCCGGTAAACGTCTTAATACTTCCATGCTTTAACGGAGTCAGATGGGGCAGATCAAGATCAAATCCGATATCTCTATAAAATTCTCTATAAATAGGGGTTCCAGGATACCCTTCTTTACTTGACCAGACCTGTCTTGAACTTTCAGGGTCTCTTCCGAAAGCTACAAGCCCAAAAGGCGTAACGACAGGCGAAAAACATCCGTTTGGCGGTTCAGGTGAAGCCATTTCTATTCCGTGCTGGTCTAAGAATGTATAAAATATTCCGTATCTGCTTAAAATAGCATCAAAACCTGCAGTATAGCCGCATTCCGGCAGCCATATCCCAGAAGGTTTAATTCCAAGCAATTTTTCGTGGGTTTCAACACCTACCTGTATTTGAGCAATTATAGTTTCCGGTTCGCCGACCATAAATAATAAAAAGCCGTGCGTTGCTGCAGAAGTTATTATTTTGACGTGACCAAGTTTGTTATGTTTTAGCAGCTGGTTTATTAAATACTGTCCGCCGCCATTATTCAGCTTGCTAGCCCAGTTCTTATATCTTTCCCTGTAAAATAATGTTACTGGATGAAAATCAGGGTCGGTCTGGGTTCTAAATGCTTCTTCGTCAAGAACCTTTACCCTCGCATCGACATAATTGAGCAGCCTCTCAGAAAGCAGCGGGTCAGCCATCATCGTTAAAAGAGTCGGCGTTAAAGAAATGGTCAGATTATAATCTATGCCGTCTCTCTCAAGATTGTCAAAGGCTTCCAATAACGGCAAATATGTTTCAGTTACGGCTTCAAAATACCATTCTTCTTCTAAATATTTAGGCATTTCAGGATGTCTTACGAAAGGAAGATGAAAATGTAAAACGGGTACCCACTTAGATTTTTCTGCAGTCATGATAATATCATCTCACTCCTCATATTATTTCTATTTATTTTATTATTTCGCCCTGTTATTCTTACATTAATTCTTACCTTGATTCTTATCTTAAATTCTTATCTTGATTCTTATCTTAAATTCTTATCTTAATTATCATCTTATTTTATTGCAAGGAGGACACTTATTTATTAATTCCGTAGAATCCGCCTCCTGACGATGTAAACGCTGTATTTTCTATATTATTCTGCTCAGGCAGATTTTCCGTTGCGCCTATAAGACATATTTTATTATTTAATGATTTTTTTAGAGAATATCTAACTGGGGAAGATTTAAACAGACACTCTGGAGGCCACACCGGAGTTCTTGCGATAAATATAAATTCATTTTTTTCGTCAACATAGCCTATTTCTGCCCACACTCTTGACAGTTCAATCTCTTCCGAAAGAATTATATATTTATCGCCGGCAACGGAATCCAGTGTCTCATACCACAGCATGTTTCCGTCTGCATATACCCTTAGCAGCGGTTTTAAATTATCGGCATCCGGTTTATCCCTAAGTCTCCATACCACCTTTCTTACCCTGGGCTTTTGAAAATACATTCTTATCCAGCTTGAATTATTAATTTCGACGGGAGTGCCTTCTTCAAGAACGGGCGCAGTATCTCTAGGACTTAGCGAACTCCAGCTTAGAGATATTAAGTCGATTTCGGAGTGAATATCCGTTAAAACTTTTAGTCCGGTATTTTCTGCAGCGGCGGTATTCGTTGTTTCTAACAATGTTTCAGGCTCTGATTTTTTCTTAAACTCTGTCTGCATATTTGCTTCGGGGGTTTTTATTGTTTTAGCCATTATTTCAGGTTCCGGCTTTGTCCTGGACATTGTCTGGAGTTTTGCGGAACTCTGCAGCTTTGCGGCAGATTTTAATTTTAATTCTGCACCATTTTTTGCGGTCTCTGTTTCGGCTTTTTCATCTTTTTTTGCATATTTTTCTTTATCTTTATCTTTATTTTTAGTATCTGTTTTTTTAGTATTTTCTTTAATATTTTCTTTAATATTTTCTTTAATATTTTTAAAAAAATTCTCTTCTATAAAATTATTCAGTTCTTTCACAAAATCTGATGCCAAATTACTTTTTACCGTTCTATGCGATATAAAATTGTAATTAAAAGTTTCTATTTCAAAATATTTTTCCTGCTTTTTTTCTTCATAAATTTCATTCAGCATATAGTTAAAAATATTCAAACCGTAATCATTTTCTATAAGTCTGCACAATTTGTCAAATTCGTCAAGCAGCGCATCGTCTTCCAATTCACGTATTTTTTCATTTTTTATTAGCAGAATACCGCCTAATGAGGGGTTGAATGTTTTGGCTATTTTCCTTCTATTATGAAGTTTACTGTCTTCATCTGCAGTAATATGAAGATTATTAAGCACAGATGAATATTTTTTTTTGTCTTTTAATTTAGAATATATATTCTTCTTTTTTTTAATACTGAAATTTTCAACAATTTTATCGTCGAAAATTAAAAAAACACCGTCATTTCTTTCGTAAATATCCATTTCTGCACCTTTTATAAGTAAGATTAAATATTAAAACAAATGGCAAAATTTAAATCTCAAGAATTAGGCAAGATAAAACTCTCAGACTATTAATTTAATTATGAAGAATAATTAAGAACAACTAACTAAAAGCAACTAAGAGCAACTAAGAGCAATTAAGGATAATCAAGAATATTCAAGAAAATAATTAAGAAGTTGCAATAAATTAATCTTCATCGCACAGTTAAATTATATCTTAAATAAAAAAATTTTCAATTCATTTAAGTAATAATTTTTGATTTTATTCTTTTCTATTTTTATCGGCCAACATTTCAACAGCTTTTATATAACTCTTTTTAAGCCTATTGAAGGATTTTGCAAGAGCTCCTATCTCATCATTGCTTTTCACGGTAAAATCTTCATTGGATTTTCCGGTAGATACGTCTTCAGCTAATTTAGTCATTTCATGAATCGGTTTAATAATAAATTTATTAATAAAAAATAAAGCTATTATAAGAGCAATGAAAGGCAATACAAAAATTGCGACTGCAATTAATATAGCGTTTTTTAATGCCGTTCTGTTAATATCTCTTGTCGGTATAATTACACTCAGAGCCCCTACAATATGACCTATTTTCCAGTGAAAACCGTGCGTACTGCCGTATTTAGCAACAATAGCTTTAGGTGCATCCTGCGGATTGCCGTGGCACAGCATGCAGCCGGATCTTACAACCACAGGTTCCATGACGTAAAAATAAGAATGTCCTTTGAAATCATGAAAACCGTTTATAGATTTGATAGACGGGTCTGCCTTGAACTTCTGTATAATCTCAGACTGAAATTTGTCTGCTTTGTTTTTCAAGTTTAAAGGATTTAATGTAGGTTCGGAGTAAACATAATCAGGCATAAATTTATTTAATATTTTAGCTATACCTAAAGATACAAATGTGGCAGACTCAGCCTGCATGACAAATTTAGGCGTTGCTCCCAGCACCGCCGGTCTAAGAGTTTGAGAAGTGTAATCCCTTGATGCTTTTTCTGAGTACAATATCATTTTCGCTTCATGCATCAATGTTTTTTCCTTAAAATGCTGTATAAAATAAAAAGCGCCAACCGCCACTGTTACGTTGGCTATAAATCCAACTATTACCATTATAAAAGTAAACTTTGATTTTAAAGACAAATTCTTAAAAAACATAATTTAATTTCTCCTTTTGAATTAAATCTTAAAAATTATTATATGGAATAAAATAACTGCCTAAAATAACCGGCAGATAATTCAAATAAATGAACAATAATGATAAATAGCAACTAACAGTTAATAAACGACAATAGACAATAAATAATAAACAATAAACGATAAACAACAAGCAATGAATAACAAGCAAGATAACAGCAGAAACGCATTGCAATATTAAGAGCACTGCAATACCGTTCGCCGCCTATTATTTAATTAAGTTATTATATATTACATATTAATCATACATTATTATATATTACATAATTATTATATTTTGTAAATAGCAAAATTTTAACAAATCTTGCAAATACGGATATATGCGGCATAGAGCAAAACAGTTCCTTAATCCTGCAATAGAAAGTTATCTTTTCTTAACCGAGCAAAGAAATGCATAAATATTTTCTATTACAGGACTAAGGCAGTTCCTTAAATTTGACTTAATAACAAAAAAAATATACAATTAATAATTATGGGAATTATTGCAAAGTTTTTTTTTATAGCCTTAATTTATATATTTGTTGAAGTATACATTTTTGTTGAAGTTGCTTTCAGAATAGGGTTCTTTTACGCTTTTTTGCTTTTAATAGGATTTAGCATTATAGGCTATATAATATCTAAAAAAATAAAAAGCAATTCGTTTCAGAACTCATTAATAGATTTCAGCAACGGTAAATCTCCATCAAAAAATTTATTGAAAACAGCATCTTTTTTTATAGCGGGGCTGTTGTTTTTAATGCCCGGTTTCTTGACGGATGCTTTGGCCGTATTATTTTTAATACCGTTTTTAAATTATTTTTTATTGTATCTTATATTTAAATATTTTAAGAATAAATTTAAGAATTCTTTTAGTTATTACGGACCGAATAATACTTATACCGAAGACGAGGAAACACTTAAAAAAAATTTTATTATATTCAGAAAGTTTTAAATCTTGTTCGTATTTCCGCTTAATTGTAAATATAATATAAATCTTATTAACATAAAAGCTATTAACAATTTCTTGCTTAAATATAAATACAATATAAATCTTATTAATATAAAAACTATTTGCAATAAATAATTAAAAATATCGCAGCGCTACGCATAACATACTCATAACATACAATATAAAATAAACAAAATAATATATAAATGCAGAGATTCCTTTTAAAATCAAAAATCCACAGGGTCAGAATTACCGATGCTAATCTTGAATATGAGGGTTCAATTTCAATAGACAAAGGATTAATGGACGAAGCTAATATACTGCCGTATGAAAAAGTAAGCGTATGGGACGTCAACAACGGCAGCAGATTTGACACATATGCCATTGTAGCTCCGAAAAATTCCGGTGACATTATAGTTAACGGGGCTGCGTCGAGACTTGTGCAGATTAACGATCTGATTATCATTGCTACATTCGCTTTATACAACGACGAAGAGGTTTCTGGATTTACACCAAAACTTGTTTACGTCACAGATAAAAATAAAATAATTAAAAAGTCTTGATTTTTCAGCTATTTTTTGTTTTATTAACACAATTGTATTAATATCCTATACATTAAACAGTTTCAAGTTGTTCCGGATTTTTTTATTAATACTATAGTTTTATTGATACCGCAATAGAATGAAAAAGATAGAATGAAAAAAATTGCCGTTATAATTTCAAACAGACAGGCAGAAGCTTTGAGGGTAGCTGCCGGACTAACTCTGCTGGACGATGCGGTAGATATTTTTTTATTAGATAACAGATTAAATACCGTTGCGGAGCCGCTGATATTTAAAAACATTCAAATGCTTAATATGATTGAATCAGTGGGATACTTTTACAATTTTAAAGACGATAGTTCTTTTTATAATAAGTTTATATTTTTAAGCAATACCATGATAGCAAAAAAACTGCTAGATTACGATTATATTATTAAATATTAATTCCATTCCACGTAAAAACAAAAACCCGATTTTTACCGGTTAAAGGAAAAGGTGTCAGATCTATTTTTTGCAAATATTTTCTTTGTTAATTGAGCTACTCCATATGCAAAAAAATAAAATCTGACACCTTTTCCATATATGTTGCTTAACCGAGCAAAGAAATGTATAAATATTTTCTATTGCAGGATTTATAAATATTTTCTATTGCAGGATTAAGGTTAAATATTAATTAGCTTAAATAAATTTGCCTGCGTATAGAGTTTAAGCTATAAGCTTTTTATAAGTTCGGATGCAATTTTATTGTCGTACAAACCATTGTAATTAGCTTTAAGCTCTTTCATTATAACGCTTATTTCTTTGCTGTTTTTTTCTTTTGAAATCCGTTCTATATGCGATTTGGTTTCTTCATTAGACCATGTTTTCGGAATATACGATAAGAGTATCTCTTTTTCTTTAGAGGGCTCCGATATATCTTTGTTGCCGGCTGTCAATATTTCGATAGACTGCTCAGTTTTTTTGATCCATGATTTTATTATTTTGATAATATCGTCATCGCTTACAGTGTCGCCGTGATTCTTCTCTTTTGTGAGTTTTAGCGCGTCGCTGAGGATCATAGTAAGTATATTCTTTTTTGTACTATCGTTATTTTTTCTGGCGATTAAAAAGTCTGATTTTATTTGTTCATTTAATGTCGTCATTATTCTATTCTCCTTTGCTGTTTGCTAATTCCAAACCGCGTTTATAACTTTTTAAGATTATCGGCATTATTAGGATTAGCGAAGATTATTAAGATTATTAATTAAGATACCAAAAAAGAAATAAAAATAAAGTATTCTCAACTTTAGAGTGTAAAAAATTGCTGCAATTTCATCTTGATTATAGTTAAATTTATTATTTTTAACTGCTAATTTTTTAATCTTTTTATTATTTTTCATATTAGCTAATAATAGTAAATTTTAACATATTTTTATGATTATTGTAATACGGAAGTTTAATTTTTAAAAAGCTGTCTTAATTTATTGGTTCATTATATATCCGGTATTTTAGTGGAGATAAGACATTAAACAGGTATCTTAATTTTCTTTTAAAAAACAAATTTTCGGTAATTCTGTTGTCTTTAATGATTATAGGCATCGGATGGATTTATATTAACAGCATGCCTCAAAGCATTTTTCCAGATGTAAATTTTCCTAGGATTTCTGTTTTGGTTCATAGCGACAGACTGCCTGTAAAATTTATGCTAGTTAAGGTAGCCGCTCCTCTGGAAGCGGCGGCTGAAGGGGAACCCGGCATTTTCAATATGTTAACTTCAAATCGCCTTCGGCAGGACCGGAAGTTACTATTGTTCCATCTGAGTTTGCCGCTGCTTACGGTTTATCGCCGCCGGTTATCGCAGATAAAATTAAAAGACTGCTATGGGGACAAAATGCCGGATTTATGCTTTATGGCGAACAGGTCTTACCTATTCGCGTATTTCTTAAAAAGAAATCAGTCACGTTATCAGATTTAAAAAAGTGGCCTTTTACTCTAAGAAATGGAACACACACCAGATTAAACTATATTTCTAATATAAAAATTAAAAAAGCGGTTCCTTTTGTAACGCGTCAGGATATGGCTCCTTATGCCTACATTTTTATTCAGCCTGTTAAAGGGGAAGGTCTTGCAGAAGGCGCGGCTAAAGCCCGCTCCATTATAAGTTCTATGCATCTCCCGCCATCGGTTACCGCTGTTATGGGAGGCTATTACCGTACTCAGGTAAAGAGTTTTAAACAGATGGCTATAATGCTTGTGTTTGCGCTTTTCCTTATGTTTGTTTTTTTTGGTTTTCAGTTTGCAAGCCAGCGTGCTGCAATTGCATCAATGACAGCAATTGCGCTTTCGGCGGCAGGCGCGCTTGCCGCTTTGTTAATTGCAGGTATAGAACTTGACAGCACTGCATTTATGGGTATTCTTTTAGTTTTTGCTATTTCTACAAATAATGCAATTCTTATTTTCGCAAGGTCAAGGCAAATTAGCGGCGCAGCCGCGTCGTCTCCAGGCCCTTCATCTGTTTTCCTTGCGGCTCGGGAGCGGCTTCGCCCGATATTAATGACTATGCTTGCGGATATTTTTGGTTTTTTACCTTTAGCAATAGGCATTGGAAGGGGCACAGATCTTCTCAAACCCCTTTCCATTGCCGTTATGGGCGGACTGCTGATATCTGTTTTTATGTCGTTGTGGCTGGCTCCGGTTATATATAGCGGGCTATTTATTAATAAAATCAATAAACGAACCTGAATAATTCGCTTTATCTAATAAAGTAAAAGTAAAAGTTGAAGCTTCCTTTTATTTTATAAATGATTTTAGCAGGTTTTAAATATTGTTCGCTTTAATTATTAATTTAATTTAATTTAACTTAATTTAATTTTATTTAACTTTTAAATTTTCACCAATTTTATCTTAACTAATTAAACTGATTAAAATAATTAAACTATACAATTACAGTTAACTTATACAATTATGGTTAACTTATACAATTACAGTTAAAATTTTATATATTTATCCTTTGGACTTCCGCATATAGGGCACTTATCAGGCGCTTCATCGCCTAAATGCGTATGACCGCATACAGGACAAATAAAAATATGCTGGTCCGTAAAATCTTTATCCTGTTTATTTAATTCTATCGCCTTACTGTAAATGTCCCTGTGTATTTTTTCAGTCTCTAAGGCAAAATGAGTTGAAATTTCAGCCTGTTTTTCATTTTGGAATTTAGCTGTATTGTTAAATACTGGATACATTTCTTCTACTTCATAATCTTCGCCGTTATACGCGTTTACGAGATTTTCATCTGATTTTTTAATATTACCCAGAGCTCTGAAATGATTTTTTGCGTGAATAAATTCAGCATGCGCTATGGCTCTTAATAATCTGGCAAGATTAGGCTTATTTTCTTTTTCCGCAACTTCTGCAAATATTAAATATTTTATGTGGGCTTGCGATTCCCCTGCAAAAGCGGATTTTAAATCGTCTTCAGTCATTTTTCTCATTGATTCGGCTCCTTTTTTTAAAATTATATAATCTTTTTTGCTATTCGGACATTAAAAATTTCTGTTCACAAATTTATTTTATTTTTTATTAATTTTTAGGGTTATTGTGTTTTTAATTAGAATTTCATCATCGCCTCTAATTTTATCCCGTTTAACACATATATATAAACCGCATTGCCGTTATAGGCCTGCGCCTTCCCTATAACTCTGTATCCGTAATAATTAGCGGCAGCCTTGCCGTATTGTCTTGCCTCCGCTATTACGTTATTTATAACAGATTTTATTCCGTTTGGCAAGTTATTCCAACCTGCCGGATTGGTATTTTTGACTTCGGAGATATTACCGCTGCAAATCTTATAATTTTCAATAGCCCAGTATGCAGGCTTGGGAAAGCCCTGCGTTTGTCTTATTATGCTTATCAGCTTACAACCGGACATAGTCGTTGTTATCGGTATTGCATTATAGGTATAGGCTCCGTAAGTGTAAATATATGGAGCGTTTGAGTTATAAACCCGCATGGCTAATTTGTTAAAGTTAGAATCGGATTTATTGTAAGGGATGTTGAAAATGCCGAAAGAAAAAGCTCGCGTTGAAAATATAAATATAAAAATAAAAGCTAATAATAATTTTTTCACAATTAGTATTCCTCTATCTTTTATTTTATTATTTTTCGTTTATTTCGCTTAAAATTATAAGAAACCCATAAATTAAGACAGCTTTTTTAAAATTGAACTTCCGCATTACAATAATTACAAAAATCTGTTAAAATTTTTTCTTATTAGCTAATAAGAAAAATAATGAAAAAAGATTAAAAAATTAGCAAATTAAAAATAATAAATTAAAAATAATAAATTTAATTATAATTAAAATGATAATGAAAAAGAATTAAAAAAAAGGAAGTAAGAAAATAAAAAATCGGTCTTGACAAATGAGTGCAGTATACTTCCTATGAAATTATCAATGGTCTAACCCCCATATTGTTGGAGTAAATTAAGACACTTTTTGGTTATAATTTACCTTTTCATATAATATAACATAAAATACTAATATAGAATATCTATTTTAATAAAAAGTAACGACCTGACTTTTCCGTCGGTGAAAAAAAGGATTTACAAGGTTTTTAAGTGGTGGGCGCAGACGGTCTCGAACCGCCGGCTTCTACCGTGTGAAGGTAGCACTCTACCCCTGAGTTATGCGCCCGGTTTATCATCGCCATTATATTACTAATTGTTATTGATAATATAATATTACATTTTTATATCTATTGCAATTGCAATGTTAAATTATTTTTAATATTTATTGTCGTTGTATACTATAAAGAGAAATATATTATAAGTTCACAATTCAACTATGTTACCGTTAACGAAGACGGCGAAATTGAGTGTCAGTAATTATTATGCTAACTGCTACGCTATCGTTACGCTAAATCAATTAAATTATATACAGATGCAACAAAAATAATTATAAAAAGGTGAGCTACTCCCGCAACAATAATAGTAGGGAGTAGCTCTTACTTAATTTCTGATAAATTATATTAATTTTTTTGTGTTAAATTTTTATTTATTTTAATATAAAATATAAAACAGTATTAAATTAATTATAATCGTTATGCTCAATTTTTTCTTCCGCAGATACTATATTAGGAATATTATTATATATATCTTTTCCATGAGTTTTGAGTTCTTTAGCTAAATTTTTAGATAAAATCATCATAAACTTAAGTCCGTGCATAATATCCTGGTCTTTAGTCAGCGAATATAAAGATAATATCCCTCCTTTCTTCTGATATTTATCCTGTTTTTCTTCTTCTATCGTATCAACCATCGAGTTGTCAAAAGATTTAATGAGCTCTTTGATATTCACCTGAGTCAATACCGCTTCAATAAAAGATTCGCCTCCCTGTACTATTCTGTCAAGAAGCCCGTCCGTCATCATTTTTCTTGCGCCGGCCAATGCGTTTGCAAAATCGATAAGTTCTGGAATAGTGCCGCTGTCATTTAACGATTGGGCGGCATCCAAAAGAGGCTTTAAATCATAATCTAAAACAAGCGTGGATAATTCCGTGAGTTTTTCCGCCGTAGATGCCATTCTTTCAATCATCATATCCGTGGTGCCTTTAGCAAAACCGGCAACAAAGTCACCCATTTCTTTTAAAGTCTGGAGAGTTCCCGAACGTTCTAATTCGTCAATCTTAGACAGGGATGATTCTAAAGACTGAGAAACCATAGCTGCTTTTTTAACTAGATTTGACATATTATCTTCCGTCAATACGCTTGCAACTTCCGTCAGTTTTTCAGCCGTTGATGCCATTCTTTCAATCATCATATCCGTTGAACCTTTTGTAAAACTTGCAGCGAGATTGCCCATTTCTTTTAGTGTCTGCAGCGTGCCTGAACGTTCTAATTCATCTAATGTCTCTATAGCGCTTTTAATACTTGACGACTTATCTCCGGCAGTTCTAATCATAGAAAGCTGCTCTTCGCCTGAAAAACTGTCCATCACCGAAAAACCGGTCGTAACGTTATCGGCTAAGCGCTGAATCATGGCATCGGTAGCCGAATCTTTTCCTGCGGTTAATATAGCGGTAATATCGTCTATTGCATCTAATCTGTCTATAATATTTAATAAATGATTTAACGCTTCGGGCTTCTCTTCAAGTTTTCTGATAAGTACCGATGCGGCATCTATTTTTTCTTTTTCAGCCATAATTGCCTCCAAAATCGTAAGTTAGTTGGAACATAACCGAAAACCGCTTCTGCTGTTTATAACACTGAATGCTTCTTGTGCTGCTTCTGCGAACCGGTTTCCGGTTTATGCTTCTTAATTATTTATTCCGGCTCAATTACAGGATACCCATAGGGGTCAGCCAGTAAACTTTATTATAGGTTAATTTAAACCAGTGTATAAGAGATGAAGGAGGAACAACATTCGGCGGATTATTATAATCAAACATTATATAAGTGCCTTTCGTCAGACTTGTTTCGATAAAGCAGAATACCTTTCCGTCATATCTGAACGGGGTTAAGCCGTCTCTTATTTCGGAAGCTATATTCTCAACGATGATATCTGATTCAAAATGGGCGGTTGAACCTGCTTTGCTGATAGGAAGATTGGTAGTATCGCCCACAACATAAACGTTATTGCTTCCTTCCATTTTTAGCGTATATCTGTCCGTCGGTATGAACCCGTTCTGACCAAGTCCGGAATCCTCTATAACTTGAGCGCCTTTATGCGGCGGAATGGTAATTAAAAGGTCGTATTTCAAACTAACGCCTTCTAAACTCGTTATAGTTTTTTTGTTGACGTCAACTTCTTTCATATTAAACAGCGTTTCAGACTTTATATTTCTTTCGGGAAACGTTTTAGCCGCAAAATTAGCAACCGATTCCAGACCGTGCAATCTCCCGATAGGATATGTATAGGTATATTCAACCTTATCTCTCACGCCTTTCTGTCTAAACCAGTCATCAAGCATAAACGTTACTTCTAAAGGAGCAACGGGGCATTTATGGGGCAAACCGATAGCGAGAACTATCTTACCGCCTTTAAAATTCATAAGTTCATGCCTTAATTTAAGACATGCGTCTAATTCGTAAAACCAGTTGCCGCCTTCTCTCAATCCGGGAATTACTTCAGGAGCCGGTTTTGAACCGGTGGCGATAACTAATATGTCATAACTTAAAATTACTCCGTTTTTTAAATGAACTTCGTTTTTATCCTTATCAATTTTCACGGCAGGGTGAAGATGTAACTCAACCATAGGGTCAAGAAGTTTTCGTTCGTCCCTTGTAAGTTCCTCCTGATTTTTAAGTCCTATAAGCATATAAAGTAAACCCGGCTGATAAAAATGAATAGGGCTATCTGAAACAACGTCTATAATAACGTCGCCTTTTTTGACTTCCTGTCTCATTTTTTTAGCAAGAAGATTCGCTATGATAGTCCCGCCTACTCCACCGCCTACAATTACAACCCTTTTTGACATGATGTCCTCCGTTTTGCTTTTAAATTTTTTTAAATTTCTTTAACTGCTGTTTATTTTATTTAATCTTATTTAATAAATTTAAATAAATCTAAATCAATCTATCTTATTATCTGACCTGCGCTTTTATTTATTAGAACTAAATTTTTATTTAACATATTTCAATTTTTATTTAATCTGCATTTTTAAATTTACATTTCTTTTGTTTTTTTTGCGAAAATTCTCCAGTAGTTATTTTCTTCTAACACGCCTAAAAATTCCTGATTAACTTTTTTTAGCCACTCAGGAACATCTTTAGCGCTTCCGGCATCTCCGGATATAACCTCTATGACCGCACCCACCGGCTGCTGTCTCATTTCTTTAATTAATTCCATTAATGGTCCCGGGCAATATGTGCCTCTTGCATCAACTACAACATCAGCTTTAATATCCTTTAAATCTGCCATGAAAAAACCTCCATTCGTTATATTTTTATTTTTTTTAGATTTATATATTTCTATATTTCTATATTTCTATATTAAAAACATTTTTTAATATAAAACTAATTTTAATATTATATAACACTATACTTAACAGTATAACTCAAAATTTATAAAATTAAAAAGTAATTGTCTGCGCTCCTTCCATAATACCGAGAAAAGCTGCAAGTCCAAGATGATCGTCTATAATATCTATAAGATCCTCTTTTTTTAAATCAAGTAAATCCATAACCATAGAACAGGCATAAATTTTTAATCCTCCGAACATTTTAGCCTGATCAAGCATATCATAAAACATTTGCGCTTTTTTCTCTTTCAATTTCTCAAATATTTTACCGCCTGTGAATTTATTTTCTTTTACATTTACTTTCAAAAAATTGTAGATAGCATTCATGGTTACAAATATTGATACCTCAATGGACGAAACGGCAGCTACTGAAGCTATCATAGCTGCAACATGCGCTTTTTCATAATCTTCAGATTCAAGTATAATTGCCAACTTGTTAAATTCACTCATACATAACCCCCTATTATTTTGTTGTGTTGAATTATTTAATGCTATTTTGTTTTAAACTATTTACAATTTACTGCTATTTTGCCGCTAATTATTTAGATATTGCTGTTGCAAAAAATATGCCTAATGTAATATTTTATCTTAAATTTATTAACTGTGTTTGTAATCTTTTGCCGTTATTGATTATTCTCAATAAATTAAATAATTATTAAAATTAATAGTTCTGCTATAATCTTTTATTTTTTAATTTAATATGACATTTTGTCAAAATATCTGCCATTTTGTCATATTTTTATTTAATTCTTTTTAAATTTTTAAATCTTAAATATATTTTGAGAAATATGCCTTAAAACAATACGACTTAAGTTGTTTTATTTTTAGATTAATATTTTTTAGATTGACTTAATGACTTTAAAGTCATTATAATATAATAATATTTATTTAGTATGCTATATTACGATGATGTAATCATACAGATTTTAATTATTTAGTATTTAATTATTTAGTTATTTAATTATTTAGTTATTTAGTTATTTAATTGTTTTTGTATTACCTAATTGTTTTATTACTTTATTGCTTAATTGTTTAATCGTTTAACTATTTTGTTTAATTGTTTAATTGTTTAATTTAATTATTTAACTATTATTTATTAAATAAAGCTGTTCTTTTTATTGCTGCTGTTCTTAATTAATAGTTATTCTTTTATCTTATTTTAACTTAATATATTTCAATGGAATATACAAAATCATATAAGTATTTAATACTCGCTCTGATTGTATCATTTTATTTTATGGTAATGCTTGATATGAGCATTGTTACTATCGCCATACCACGCATCATGTCGTCTCTGGGAGAAAATCTTACCAATACTAATTGGATTATGATAGCTTACACTATTTCATCGGCAATTTTTATTATGCCTATGATATATGTCATAAAAAAATTCGGCCTTAAAATTCCTCTGATAATATGCATTATAATATTTGTTCTTTCTTCAATTCTTTGCGGATTATCTTTTTCATTAAATGAATTAATATTTTTTAGAATTTTACAGGGCATAGGCGGAGCGGGTATTATGCCGCTTGGACTTGCTTTGATGTCAAAAATCTTTAAACCCCATGAAAGAGCGAAGGCCATGGGAATATGGGCAATTGGTTCCATGGTAGCGCCGGCTGTGGGTCTTACTCTGGGAGGATTTATTACTGAATATATCACATGGAGATGGATTTTCTTTATAAATATACCCATCGGCATTATATCGTTAATCGGTATTATTATAATTTTAGAAGACGATTATGTCAAAAATACATACAGCGGAAAATTTGATTTTATTGGATTTATACTTTTTTCAATTGGCATAGGTTTTTTAATGGTAGTTTTTAACGAGGGAGAAATTAAAGAATGGAATTCTGCATTTATACATATAAGCGAACTTATGAGCGCAATAGGTTTTATTTCATTTTTAGCGGTTGAACCGTTTATTAAACATCCGCTCATTAATTTTAATATATTTAAATTTTTTAATTTTTCAGTTATAACTCTTATAAACGGAGTAAGGGCTATGGCGCTTTTCGGAATTATGCTTTTTGTTCCGGTATATCTGCAAAATGTTATGAGCTACACTCCGTTTAACGCAGGTTTGATTATTATGCCGCAGGCTATTGCGGTAGCTATATTTGCGCCTATAGCAGGAAGACTGTCCAATAAAACAGGAAATAAAATACTTATCATAATAGGTATGGCTCTATCGGCTATATCTTTTTTAATGTATAGCAATTTATCTCTGCAGTCTAACCTGGCTGCTATAATTTTGCCTGAAATAGTGAGGGGTATCGGGTTTGGTTTTTTATACGCACCGATTATGACCGAAGGATTAAATGCCGTGCCGGACTCTTTTATACCGGAAGCATCGTCTTTGCTCCCTGTTACTATGAGAATATTTGCAGGTGTCGGCGTTGCATTATTTGATAATCTTCTTGTAATTAAACAGGTATTCTATTTAAATAAATATGCCGATACTCTCACATATAATAATCACTTGTTTATAGAATTTATGGGAGAAATAAAAGGAAATATCTTAGATAAAATTAATCCCGGCATTATTTCACATTTAAGAGAAAATCCTTCATTAATTATGATAGACCGTATAGCTCAAGGATTTGCAAATGTTGCAGCCTATGATTATATTTTTTTGTTTGGCGGAATAATGACACTGCTTGGCGCTGTTTTTGCATTGGCATTAAAAAATAAATTAACAAAAAAATAAATTAACTTGACAAAATTAATTTGCTAATTTAAAATTGATGTTGTTATTATTCATTGAGTATTTATTGTATTTATTGGTATTTATTGTATTTGTAGAATAGTTACAGATATTCGTTATATTGTATTTATTTTTTTCTCATTTCTTTATAGACGAAAATATTTTATATTCCTTATAGGCGCGTAGCTCAGGGGTTAGAGCACTACCTTGACACGGTAGGGGTCGGCGGTTCGAGACCGCCCGTGCCTACCAGATAAATAAAGACTTTCCGGTAGGTTTAAAATAGTTAATTTTTTAAACTGTGGTCGTTTTTGTGGTCAAAAGATTTTTCAAATTCCAATAGTTCTTCTTCAATATCTTTAATAGCCTGATTAAAGCCTTTTTAAAAAAGATTTGACACGGTAGGGGTCGGCGGTTCGAGACCGCCCGTGCCTACCAGATAAATAAAGACTTTCCGGTAGGTTTAAAATAGTTAATTTTTTAAACTGTGTCCTATATTGTACAATTTTTTTTTACATATTTTTTCCTTTCGGACTTTTAATTAAAATGATAGTTATATAACTTTTGCGTAAACTCATCGATTATTTTATTTTTTCTCATTTCTATTTCCGGTATAAAATCTTCTTCTATCGCTTCTTTTAAATTTATAACCGACTGTCTTTCCAATCGTAATTTCCGCATTTCTTTTACTATATCTTTTCTCTTTATAACTAGATAAATCAAGAAAAATATTTCAACCGTAAAAAAAATTAATTCCGCAATAAACATCAATATAACCTCCTTTAAATTAATATAAAGATAATTGTACCAAAGAAATATTGCAAGTTTATTAAAATTATATAACGAAACGGTTAAATTTATATTACAAATACGTTACAAATAGCTAGATTAATCAATAAAATCCAAAAGTTGCGCTATTCAAAAAACAAATTATTATTAGCCTGCTCTATAGCATTATCCAAATCTTTGGAACTATATTTAAGATAAATCAATGTATTAGATATATTGCTATGACCTAAGAAATTTTTTAATAGCATTATATTCATGCCGTTATCCAACAAGTGGACAGCTCTTGAATGACGCAAGGCATGAAGATGCGCCCTGTCGGAATAACCATTGCCCAAAATATTCTTGACGTATTTAGCAAAGATTCTATCCGCCGCCTGTCTTGATATATATCTTTTACCCTTAAATCTCGCAAACACATAATCGTTTTTATCAAACCCTTTTAACCGTCTTGATAATATTAAAGACAATAATTTGTCTGAAATTTTTAAAAATTTCCATACCTTTCTTTTTTGTTTAAGAACCGGTATTTTAACTTTAGATGTAGATTCGTCTATATCTGAGTATTTTACGGATAGAGCCTCGGATATTCTGGAGCCCGTTTCGTAAATAAAAAGAAATAAAAGTTTATGAAAACCGTTGTCCGTATTTTCCATTAATAACTTAATTTCGTCTTTATAGAAAAATTTAATAGTTTCATTAGGCTTCTTTAAAGTCGTTTCTTTTAAAACCGATTTTTTGCCTTTTTTAATTTCTTCGTAAAATAGGATAGATTCCTGCATGATATTTATTTCCTAAATGAAAGAGTTACGTATTCGCAAGAAACGTAATCGCCATGCTGAAATTTCAAGTTAATGCAAGCATTAGCGCCGGCAGGTTTATTTTGATTTATCACATTGAAAGTATTCACCGGAAGAATCGGACCGCCGAATAATATCGGCATTTCTGTATAATTGCCGTTAACGCTAATCATTATGTCGTTATTCCCTGCATTTCTGACTATTGCTATAAATCCATAGTCTTTTATGATTTTATTATTGGCAATACGAGGAAGCGTCGAAATAAAAATACCGCTTGAATGTTCCACGGCAGAAGCTTTTTGAACGTTGCCAAATAAAAATAAAAAACCGGCGATTAAAAATAAAATTACAAATAATTTTTTCGATTTGAACATTTTTTTAAATCCTCCTTGAATTTTAATTTTAAAAAAGTTTACATTTTATTGTAATGTAAATATTTTTATTATAAGCGAAGTTAAAAATCAATAAAAAAGTTTACAATATATTGTATATTGTAAACTTTTCAAAAAAGCGTTAAAAAAACCGCCTTTTCGGGCGGATTAAAAATTAAGCAATTTGATTAAGCTTGTGAAATTTTTAAAAATTTAATTTTTATATACTTGCTTTCAAAAAACTTATCCACGTAAACTGTTTAATTCTTGAAAACCAAAAATAATGCTCTTAATTTGCGTTTAAAGGCGTTTAATTATACTTTTAATATAACAAGACTTAAATTAATTTTAACGCCTTTAAAACTTAAATACGAAAGCCGTTTTTTAATGATTAAAAAGAGAATTTGCCTTAAACCGATTTAGAACTTCCTTGATATATTTTGAATTAGTCTTATTCTCAATTTGTTTTAAACCATATTCTAAATCGACGTCTCCGTAAACGACGTAAGCCTTATCTCCTATCGTCGTAAAAGTTTGGGGATTATAATTGACGTCGTAAATTAATGCGGGAACTACCTTTATATTATATTTGGACGGAATTAACGGGTCGATGTCAACATGCATATCGTAATATCCTGCTTTGCCTTTGTATTTAATAAGCCTTGTAATATATTTTATTGTAGGCATAAAATCCCTGCCGTTATTTGAACCGGGCAAAAGCCCTCTTAAAACCATTTGAATAGGCAAGTCGTTATTCGCTATTTGAAAAACATAACGCCTTAAAGTTTTAAAAGGAATAGAACTCGATATAACTAAAAAAAGCCTATGACCGCCCGCCATATTGAAAGGCTTATTGTTTTTTAAAACTTTAAGATAATTATTTTTAATAGATTTAGACACGTATTTGCCAAACTCGCCCTTACCGAGCATCTGCTTTGCTAAGAAACTTATTTTGCGGTTAAACGATTTAGTAGCTAAAGTGCTTAAAGTGGATTTAACCGCCGCATTCACTTCGGCATTCGGTTTAGAATATTTTACTTTTTTTTCTTTCTTTTCCTGCTTTTTAATATTTAATAATTCTTTAGTCAAGTTATTCATATTTACCGAATAATGCGGCAAGTTTATAGTGCCTTTATAATTAGGATGTTTAGCTTTACCTATCCAAGATTCTCCGGCAAAAGCCGGAACGTTGAAAGCGAAAAATAAAATAGATACCGAAAATAAAAAAAATATTTTCTTAGGCATAGCGGGACTCCTTAAGAAATGTTATAACATCAACGAGAGATTCTCTTTGATTATATAGATCTATTTTTTCACGTTTGCTTAAATCCGGCAAGGTTAAATAATCTTTTAAAGCCTCAACGATATTGTTGAGTTTTTGTATCCGCATTACGGTTAAGTCAGCTATATTAACAACCGACATTTTTTGATTTTGATTTATAGACATTAATATTTTCTCCTTTTTTTAAAATTTTTTTTGTAACAAAAAACATATACTATTATATAAACAGTCTGAGCAAGACAACTCAGTTCTCAAGAAATCAGTATCCTTGATAAGACATATTTCCGATTTTGATTCTTTGCAATCTTTAACGTATACTTTCGGAGCATCCGAGCCAAGTAAAATATATCTCATGGTTACCTCTTACCCGTTATACGGTATATTATAATGGAAAGCGTTGCCGAAATATAAAGATATTATCGACAGATAATTAAAAAATATCAGTATGCCGACGGCAATTAAAATTACCCCGCTTATAACCGATATGGTCTTTATGAAAGGTCTTATCTTTTTAAACGCCGATAAGAATAAATTTAACGATACGGAGCTTATAAAAAAGGGAACGGCAAGCCCCATAGCGTAAATAAATAATAATTCGGCTCCCGCCGTCGTATTGTGCATAGTTGAAGCTATAAAAAGAATAGACGCAAGTATCGGTCCAATACACGGCGTCCAAGCGGCGGCGAACACTACGCCTACCAAAGCGGAACCGATTAAACCTAACGGTTTATTTTTTATGTTAATATTAACATCAGCATTCATAAACGATAAAAATTTTATTTTATTAAAAGCTCCGAGTATGAATAGCCCCATAATTATTATAAATATTCCTGCTATCCGCATCAGCCATATTGAATGTAATAAACTGCCTACGGCGCTTGAAAATATACCTAACAGAACAAATACAATAGTAAATCCTAAGATAAACATCAATGAATGTTTAACCGCAGTAAATTTAATCTTAGGCTTGTCCTTTGACGATTCATCGCCTGTCAGTTCTTTAACCGACAAACCGGATATATAAGACAGATATGATGGTATTAACGGAAAAACGCACGGACTTATAAAAGAAAATAATCCTGCTAAAAAAGCTAATAAAAATGATACGTTAGGCGTAAATAACAATTGCATATCAATACTACTCCTTTTAAAATTTTATCAAAATTCCGCTATTTGAATTATCGTTAGATTTGATATAAACATCGTTATATTGTAAGGATTTTATTAAAGTAAATTCCGTATCTGAAATATAAGAACAAAACTTATTACTCATTTCATTTGAGGAGTTTTCAGTTTTAACCTGCATTAAAAAAAATTTCCATTCTGAATTTAATATAATAGCTCTTCCAATCTGCGATATTTTATCGTTATCGTATATATCTTTAACCGATTCTATTACCGTAACGACAGAAATATAATTCCTTCTTGCTTCACGGTATAATCGGTCTATGAAAACATGCGCATTCGGTAAATCTTTAACAAATTCTTTAAGCTGATTGATAAATATTAATGTCTTCCCAACAGAGCGGTTATAATCGTAAAAAATTCTCTCTATATGAAACATTACCGCCGCTTGGATAGAGGCTTTAAGTTTAGGATCGTAGGCTAAATCGCTGAAATCTATCGCCGAAAGTAAACTATCTCCAAAATTTAACGTTAATTCTCCGGAAAAAAACTTGCCGTATTTACCTTCAGGACAAAAAGGCATTAGATTGTCTATATATGGTTGCAATGTTTCATCGTTTTGTCTTGATAGCCAATTATATATATCTATTAGTTCAAAATCTTTGCATTCGTATTGTACTGCATATAAAGCATTTATCATATATAATCTAAAATGTTCGTTTAAATCTTTATCTAAGTTTTTAGATGTAACTCCTATAGCGTATAAGAAATCTATTAAATAGTCCTTATATTTCATAAAATCTTCTTCGGTCTTAATTATAGAAAAAGGATTAACGGAAAACACGCTTTTAGAATTGATGCTTATGTAATCTCCGCCTAAATTCTCTACTAATCTAATATGTTCTTTATTGCTATCAAAAATAAATATTTTAGTATCTCTATTGCGCAGGTAATCTATAATTATATTGTTAATTAATATATTTTTACTTTGTCCGCCAAGAATATATCCGTTATAGCTAGTATTAGATTTAAACAAATCTAACGTAAAAGATGATTTAAACATTGCCGCCCCCTTTTATATTTTTAATCAATTAAATTGTCTTTTGAAAACTCTTTTAACGCCTGTTTTATCTTAATTTTATTGGCTTTCTCTTTTTCAAAAGGATATATATTTTTATTTTTATCAACATAAGTATTGATATAAGTTTTATCTTTTGACTTTTCTGTATTTTTAAAATTACCAATAAAATTTTCTTTTTTTGACATAATAACCTCCTATTTCAACGAATTAAGATAACGAGCGACATATTTAACCTGTTTATCTGTCAATATCTGCGAGCAATATATATCCGCCTTACAGGAACGTATCGCTTTTTCGGTCTGCTTAAGTGTTAAATGCTTATCTCCCCAACCAGCGAGGGATACTATTCTGTCAATTCTTTTGCCTTTAACAAAACTATGACATTTTACGCAACCGCTTTGAATTACAATTTGCTTGCCCTTTTTTACATCTTGACTGTTAAAGGCATGTGCTTGATTTAAAAAAATAAAGTAAAAAAGAAAAATAAGGCATATAAAAAGCAATATTAACAATGCTCCTTTGATTTTCGTGTTAGTATTGTTGCTTTTTTTAGATAACAATATATTAATGATATTAATGAGATAAGGATATAGTGAATCGTTTCTATTTTGTCTGAAAGACATCTTTATTCTCCTCTATAACTTTTATAGCGAATTTAGTTATCATCGGATCAAATTGCGTTCCCGAATTTTTCTTTAACTCCTGAATGGCATATTCGACCGGTTTCGGTTCCTTATAAGATCTTTTTGTTAATATGGCATCTATCGTATCCACAATGCTTATAATTCTTGCGCCGAACGGAATATCGTCGCCGCTTATTTTCTCCGGATAACCCGAACCGTCAAATTTTTCGTGGTGATAAAGTATATAATCGGAGATATGCGAAAAAATGCTAAGATTTTTAAGCATATCGAAGCCTATTGCAGGGTGCTTTTTGATTTCGTCAAATTCTTCGTCCGTCAATTTCGACGGTTTTAATAAAATAGTATCGCTTATGCCGATTTTTCCTATATCGTGCAGCTTCGCCGCTAAAACTATTTTTTTAATTTCAACGGGCGGAAGTTTTAACTCTCTGCCTATTTCCCTCGCAAGAAAAGAAAGTCTGTTGGAATGTTCTTTTGTATAGGCGTCCCTTGCGCCTAACGCCATAAGAAATACATCGACGAATTGATTTTGAATCTCTGAATATTCCATATTATTCTTTTGAAAATTTTCTATATAATTAATTAAACTCGAAAAATACCGAATTTCTTTTTCGTTATAAACGTTTTTATTGAAAGTAAACATAGCATTTAGAAAGCGCAGCAGTCCTGCTCCGTAAACGTAGTAAATACATAATTACCTCCCAAAGCAGGCAAATCTTTTAACATAGACCAAACTATACCGGTCTGTCCTATAGGTTGAACAACAGGCTCAGGCACCGGCATTGATAAATCGTATCTTACTGCAGATTGTATCCATATAGGATCTGGATAATCTTGACATACGCCCATATAAGTAGGCGGTCCGACAGTGCCGAACTGATCTAAATACTCGTGCATTAAAAACTGCGTTTTAGCCGCTATTCCAGCGGCATTTTGAACGGGATCGTTGGAACCGCCTATATCGCCGTCGATAGGAAACACCCCGCCCCATGAACCCATACACCAAAACATAGGATCTAACGGTTGATAAATTTGAGCTGCGACGGAATCCGCCACACAGGACATCTGAGCTATCGGATTTGCGAAAAGGACGGCTTCGGGACTTCCGAAAGTGGCTAATATATCAGACTGCCACATAGGGTCGGGCTCTGATATAAAAGGTATATTGATATTAGAACCTAAAGGGCTTTGTAAGCATATTAAATCTTGAGCTATGCCTAAAATATTTAAAATAGGAAAATTATAATAATGCGCCTGATAAAACGAATAATGTGTTGGGTGTTTAGACTGGTCGCCATAACCATAAACTCCGGTAGGATTAGGAATTGCTACCCCAAACGCCTGAAAGCAATAAGGCTCTTGAACTACTTCGGTTATATGCGCCGGCTGCCACATAGAAAAAGTTATCCCCGGAATTGGCGGAGCGGGCGGCGGTAATCTTTGGCAAAGACAGGCTGGCGGTAAATAATCTTGGTCATCAGGTATGCCGGGGACTACCGTTCTTCCGCCTATTCTTATCGGAAATATCCCCGCCCAATCGACTGACGTAAAAATACCGGCGGGCGGTTCGGTAAAGATAGTATCGCCTATTTTGCAAACTCCGGCATAAGATTTTAAACTGAAGCCGAAGACTATAAAAAAAGATAATAGTACAATTCTTAAATATTTTAACATATATTTTACCTGTAATCTGGATTTAATAATCCTGATTCTTGCAACGCTTTATTGTTTTTTTTATGAATTTTAATATTTTTAATAACTTGATAAACCGCATTTTTGCCGTATTGCTTAACGTAAATCGTAGTTCCTTTCTGCCATATTACGCTTGGGACGGCTTTTAACTTAAACCTTTTTTGTAACTGTTTCATATAAAAATAAACAGGAATGCCGAGTTTTTTTTCAAGTTTATAATAGTCGCCTTTGGTTATTAAAAGCATTACCGTTATGTTGTTTCTAAATTTGGAATGCTTAAACCATTCTATTTGCTTTTTAGAATCTCCGTTTATTACGACTAAGAAATTCGGTAAAAATATATAATTAGTAATTTTATACCTGAAGCCTTTCGGGTAAATTATATTTCCTTTAGAATCTCTTATATTAAACTTTAAAGTATAGTACATAGACGGCTCAAAAACTTTGGTATTCAACGCAGTGGGCAATGAAACTTCCTGATTGTAAGGCTGGTAGTTTTCTACCTGCCTTTTTATATGAGAGCGTTTTATAACTTCCTGCCAATTAATTTTTTTAGCTTTATTTTTTATAACAGACAGTAGATTTTTTTCCCTGAACCTGTAAGTTTTACCGTAAACGCCTAAATTTATCGTTTCGCCTTGTGCGCCCTTTATAAGATTAACGATAATAAGCGCTACTATAAAAGCAAAAAAAATAACAGTTACGATTAAATTTAGAGTAAAAACCGTTTTTTTTACGACCTTACCTGCTTTTTTAGCTTTTTCTTTAATATTTATTTCCATAATTAAGTTTGTGTTTTACGAAAGCTTCGTAATCGTAGAGTATATTTTGTTTTATTTTAACCTGTGTCCTTAATCCTATAGTAACGGGATAATGCGATAATTTACCGTCTGAATGTTTATAAATCATTATTATTTCCGGTAATTTTATAATGCCCATCCTCTTAACTTCGTTAGGGTGATTTTCGGCATTAACTTTCGTATAGAAAAAACCGTATTCGTTGGCTACGATTTTTAACTGCAATAATTCTTGCAACGAATATGGGTCGCTTGGATTATAAAATAAAACAAGTCCCATTCGTTTTCTTAATTTTTTATAAATTTCTATTTTTTTATTGTGATTAATCTGATACGAAATAATATTCCTATATTGCGAAGAACCGCCTACGTGAGTATTCATATAATTCAAAGACGGATATTTAGTCATAACGTAACGCCACATATAAGCATACTGCCTTGCCCTGTCGCCGGCTACGGACTGAATTTTTATATAATTATAAACATTTTGCTCCGTAGGATAAGAAATAGATTCATATTTAAATTTTTTTAAAAGTTTTTTAAATTGCAGAGCCGGCATAGCCATTAACGTTTTTGTAGTCGGATAAAACAGTCTGACCTCGAACGTCTATATTTTCTGCGTCATTTATTGAGTGAAAAATTAATTCAGACTTATTTTGGCAATCATACAGCAGATCAAGACCATATAATGATTCAATCCCATAATATCCG